>JAYUCZ010000030.1:0-5395 GCA_043740065.1 Thiobacillaceae bacterium
GGTGGGCAAACTCAAAAAAGCATCCGCGCCCAGCAGCAGCCACAACGCTTGATCTGCGCCCAGTTCGCGGCGCAGGTCGGTCAGCGTATCCACCGTGTAGCTGGCGCGATCCAGCGCAATCTCGCGTTCATCCGCACGAAAACGCGGATTGTCGGCGATGGCTAGTCGAACCATTTGCAGGCGATGCGCCGCAGGTGTGGATGGCGTAGCACGATGCGGCGGTTGCCCTGCCGGGATAAAGCATACCTCCGCCAGACCAAGCGCCTCGCCCAGTTCTTCGGCCATGCGCAGATGGCCAAAGTGGATGGGATCGAAGGTGCCGCCCAGCACGCCGATTGCATGTGAAGGGAGAAGGGAGAAGGGAGAAGGGTGGGGCGACGACGGGTTTTTCCCTTCCCCCTTCCCCCTTCCCCCTTCACTCATCTGCGTAGCCATCTCACCCGCGCACGTGCCCATCTCCCAGCACCACCCACTTTTCGCTGGTCAAACCCTCCAGGCCGACCGGGCCACGGGCGTGGATTTTGTCGGTGGAAATGCCGATTTCTGCGCCCAGGCCGTATTCAAAACCGTCGGCAAAACGGGTGGACGCATTGACCATCACCGAGGCCGAATCCACTTCGCGGATGAACTGGCGGGCGCGCGTGTAATCCTCGGTGACGATGGCATCGGTGTGCTGCGAGCTGTACTGGCGGATGTGCTGCATGGCCGCTGTCATGTCGTCCAGCACGCGGATGCTGATGATGGGCGCGAGGTATTCTTCGTGCCAATCGGCTTCGGTGGCTGCATTCATGGTCGGCACAATGCGGCGTGATTCTGCACAGCCGCGCATTTCCACGTTTTTGGCGGTGTATATGGCGGCAATCTGCGGCAGGAAAATTTCCGCCACGCCGCGATGCACCAGCAGGGTTTCCATGGTGTTGCAGGTGCCGTAGCGGCTGGTCTTGGCGTTGTCGGCAATGCGCAGCGCCTTGTCCAAGTCGGCGCGGTCGTCCACAAACACATGGCACACGCCGTGCAAATGCTTGATGACCGGAATGCGTGCATCGTTCATCAGGCGTTCGATCAAGCCTTTGCCGCCACGCGGCACGATCACGTCCACGTATTCGCGCATGGTAATCAGTTCGCCCACCGCCGCGCGGTCGGTGGTTTCAACCACCTGCACGCAGGCTTCGGGCAAACCGGCGGCTTTCAAACCTTCTTTTACGCAGGCGGCAATGGCCTGATTGGATTTAATCGCTTCAGAACCGCCGCGCAGAATGGCCGCGTTGCCGGACTTCAAACATAAGCCTGCCGCGTCCGCCGTGACGTTGGGGCGCGCTTCGTAAATAATGCCAACCACACCCAGCGGCACGCGCATCTTGCCGACCTGAATGCCGGAAGGCCGGTAATTCAGGCCGGTAATGCCGCCGACCGGATCGGGCAGCGCAGCGATTTGTTCCAACCCTTCGGCCATGCTCGCGACGGTTTTTTCGTTGAGTGCCAGACGATCCAGTAGCGCCGCATCCAGCCCTGCCGCTTTCGCAGCAGCCATGTCTTCGGCATTGGCGGCCAGTAGTTTTGGCGTATCGCGGCGGATGGCCGCCGCCATGGCGATTAACGCGGCATTTTTGGCGCGGGTTTCCGCAACCGCAATGTGCCGCGAGGCCTCGCGAGCCGTGCGGCCCAGCGTTTGCATGTAAGTTTTAACGTCCATTATTTTGTACTCAAATTTGCACTTAAATTTAGCGAGAGTCGCAACAAATCATCCCAGGCATCGCCATCGCCCAAACCCTTGGATACGCGGTCGATGCGCGCGGCTTCGATCAGCGCCGCGTTCAGGTTCGCGTCGCTGACGCGTTTCAGGGCGGCCTGCACCAGCGCTTGGCGTTTGTCCCAGATGCGGTTGGCCTTCATCAGCGCGCTCAGGTTTTGACCTTGCTTCAACGCGGATTTTAACTTGGACAGCAAGCGCAACGTGGCGGAAACTTGCCACATGATGCGCGGCACGGCTTCGCCTTCCTGTTTCAGGCTGCTTAAAATTTTCGCGCAACGCGCCGCGTCACCAGCCAGCATGGCATCTTGCAAGTCGGCCACATCAAAACGCGACACGTCTGTGACGGCGGCTTCAATGGCCGCAAGTTCCAGTGTGCCGGGCGGTAACAGCAAACCCAGCTTATCGACTTCCTGCTTGGCGGCCAGCAAGTTGCCTTCCAGTCGTGCGGCCAGAAACGCCAGCGCCTCGCGGCTGGCCTGCTGGTTGTTGATGGCCAGGCGGCGGTTGATCCAGGCGGGCATTTGTTCCAATGGCACATCGCGAGTCTGGATGACGATGCCGCGCGATGACAGCGCTTCAAACCATTTGCTCTTGGTTTGCTTCCATTCAAGACCGGGCAGGGAAATAATGGTGGTCGTGTCGGCAGGCAAGGCATTGGCATAACGTGCCAGCGCGGCGCTGCCGTCAATGCCGGGCTTGCCGCTGGGGATGCGGATCTCGACGAGTTTATTTTGCGCAAACAGGGAAAAGTTTTGCGCCTGGGCAAAAATCGCGCTCCAGTCAAACTTGCCCTGCACCATGAACACGCTGCGCTCGCAGCCCGATTTCAACGCTGCTTTAATGACTGTGGTGCGGATAGTGTCTTCGGCTTCCAGCATGGCCAGCGGCTCGTCGCCCCAGATGACATAAAGCGGCGCGAGTGTTCTGGAGAGGTGCGCATCGAGGTCTTCCGGCCTTAGCTCCATTTACCCATGCACCATTTATTTATTTTTGGACAGGCGGCGCACGATTTGCCGCACGGCATCCTCGCGCAAGTCGCGGTAGAGAAAGTTTTCTTCCGCTGTTTTGGCCAGATACTGATTGTCGTCGTAAGTAAAATCGCGTGATTGCAGTATCTCGGACAGCGGGAAAATCTCCTGCCCGTCCTTGCCAGTCAGGCTGTAACTCAGGGTGTAGTTAAGCCGGTATTCACGCACCCGGCCACCGCCAGACAGCGCCAGTACCGTGCGATTTTCGCGTTCTTGCGCAAGCTTGACGGTGGCATCGGCGGTTTGGGCGGTTTCCACAACGACAATGCCGCGATTGCGTAGCGCATCGGCCAGTTGGCGTGCGGCCTGGCTGGTTTCTGGCGCGTCGATATACAGGCTGCGGTAGGCAATCGCATCCCTGCCGCGCAACTGAAAACCGCAGCCGGCCAGCGGGAGGGTGGCGGGCAGCGAGGCAAGCAAGGTCAGAAAGGCGCGGCGGTTCATACGACAATATTAACCAAACGTCCCGGCACGACAATGATTTTTTTCGGGGCAGCGCCGTTTAGCTGCTTTTGTGCGGCTTCCGAGTTTAGCGCCGCTGCTTCGATGGTGGTCTTGTCAGCGCTGGCCGCCACGCGAATCTGGCCGCGCAGTTTGCCGTTGATCTGGATCATGAGTTCGATTTCGTCTTGCACCAGCAGGCTTTCGTTTACTTGCGGCCAACCCGCTTCAGTCAAGGTTTGGCCGTAACCCAAGTCTTCCCACAAAGCCTCCGAGATGTGTGGCGCAATGGGTGCCAGCACCCGCAGAAGAATGCTTAGTGCTTCAGCCCTCAATGCTGCTGCGGGAGGATATTCAATCGTGACCGCAACACCTTCAGCCATGACAGGCTCTGTAATCCTGTGCATGCTGTTGAGTATCTTCATGCAAGCAGCAACAACGGTATTGAACTGATTTTTTGAGTAGTCGCTCTGAGCCTGTTTTAAGTTGAGGTGTAACTCGCGCCCGAATTCCTTCGCTTGATTTGATCCGATGACCCAATCAAATCCTTTACCCGGATGCTTTGCCAGATAGTCGTTATACGTAGCGATGCCATCTTTGTTTTCATGCGCGAAAGCCCACACACGCTTTAAGAAGCGGTACGCACCCTCCACCCCCGCGTCCGACCATTCCAGGCTTTGCTCGGGCGGGGCGGCAAACATGGTGAACAGGCGTGCGGTGTCTGCGCCGTACAGGTCAATCAAGGCTTGCGGATCCGCGCCGTTGTTCTTCGACTTGGACATTTTTTCCGTGCCGCCATGATTGACTGGCTGGCCGTCTGTTTTCAGCACCGGGCCACCGCCGCGTTCCTCGATGTCTGCCGGGTTGAACCAGACTTTTTTGCCCGAAGCGTCATCACGGAAATAGGTTTCGGCAATCACCATGCCCTGCGTCAGTAAATTAACGAAAGGCTCATCGCTGGAAACCAGCCCTTCGTCGCGCATCAGCTTGTGAAAGAAACGCGCATATAAAAGATGCAAAATCGCGTGTTCGATGCCGCCAATATATTGGTCAACCGGCAGCCAGGTATTCGCCTGCGCATTGAGCATTCCGCCGTCAAAGTCCGGGCAGGCGTAGCGGGCGTAATACCAGCTCGACTCGACGAAAGTGTCCATGGTGTCGGTTTCGCGCCGCGCCGGTGCGCCGCACTTGGGGCAGGCGCAATTGACGAAATCCATGCGTTTGTTGAGCGGGTTGCCAGCGCCGTCCGGCACCACGTCTTCTGGCAGCACCACCGGCAATTGTTCGGCGGGCACTGGCACGTCACCGCAAGTGTCGCAATGCACGATGGGGATCGGGCAGCCCCAATACCGCTGGCGCGAAATGCCCCAGTCGCGCAGACGGAACTGGGTTTTCTTTTCGCCGAGGTTCAGCGCGGCGAGGTCGGCGGCGATGGCGTCGACCGCAGCCTCATATGACAAACCATCGTATTTACCTGAATTGGTGCACACCCCATTCTTCAGGTCATACCAGTCCTGCCATTTTTCAGTAGTGAAAGAATATTTAACTAAATTCTCTTCCCACTGAGCACGGCCTCTCTCATTCCAATCTTCGCTCTGAATTTCTTTTTCAATTTCAACTTCAGCGCTTGATTTGATCACCTGCTTGATCAGCAAGCCATATTTCTGCGCAAAGCCAAAGTCGCGCTCATCGTGCGCCGGCACGGCCATTACCGCGCCGTCGCCGTAGCTCATCAACACATAGTTGCCGACCCACACCGGGATTTCTGCGCCGGTAAGCGGGTGGATCACTTTCAGGCCGGTATCCATGCCTTTCTTTTCCATGGTCGCCATGTCGGCTTCGGCCACGCTGCCCTGCTTGCATTCGGCGATGAAGGCGGCGAGTGCGGGATTGTTTTCTGCGGCGCGGGTGGCCAGCGGATGCTCGGCGGCCACCGCCACAAACGTCACGCCCATCAAGGTGTCGGCGCGGGTCGTAAACACCCACAACAATTCCTGCTCCCCCCTTGATAAAGGGGGGCTGGGGGGGATTTGATTGCCGGTGAGCGGTTCTTGCGCAAGAGAAATCCCCCCGCCCTGCGGGCGACCCCCTTTATCAAGGGGGAAGGTGGTGTCGGCAACTTTAAACGCCAGCCGCACGCCCACACTCTTGCCGATCCAGTTGGCCTGCATGG
>JAYUCZ010000031.1:0-5363 GCA_043740065.1 Thiobacillaceae bacterium
GTGTTGCGGGCATGATCATCGTCCGGATTTAAGCCAGGTAGAAAATATCAGGGGCGGCAAAACCTGGATGGTCAATCCGGGCACAGTGGGTGGGGTAGGTCATGCGCCGACTTACATTCTGGGTGATCTGGCTTTGATGCAATTTGAAGTAATGCCCGTACCTGTGCCGGACAATGTACCGAGCAGCCAGCCGCGTGTGACACCGCACGTTTAACCCCTCAGCACTGGTGGGTTTTTGAAAAGCAGGTTGCTTAAAATCCCCTCTATTCCCGCATAAGAAACTTCGATTAAGAACCGCGCCCTATCTTGTGGTGGGTGGGAGTTCATCAGAGTAATATCGCGGCACTTGGTAAATGGGTGCGTAAACGGGGTTGTAACGCATTCAAGCTGTTTTCTTTCACACCCCGTCCGTTGGAGGAACCTGATGACGGACGTAGTAGCAACCAACGAGACCATCCTCGTGGTGGGTGGCGGAATTTCTGGCATGACGGCAGCGCTGGAAGCCGCCGAAACCGGAAAGAACGTCGTTCTGCTGGAAAAAAATCCTGCCCTGGGCGGACGTACTTCCCAGCTTTACCGCTATTTTCCCAAAAGTCGATCTGGTACACCAGGCCGTCTATGAAGTGGACGAATTGCGCGCCTGCATGGAAGACGACGAAGAAGACGGCATGGATCGTTACGCGCCCTTCATTGACGCGCTGGATGCCTCGCTGCGCCAGCTTTACGACGACATTATCTCCAACAATTATTCCGGCGCGGGCATGGGCGGCGATTTGCCCTACATGCGTATCGTCAACCGCTTTGAGCGCGACATTCCCTTTCGGGACTTGCTGAAAATCATTAACGCCGCACACCGCAAAGGCTGGAGATAAATATGTTGAGAGCGCTGTTTTCTTTTGCCTTGCTGGCAAGCACACAACTCGCCAGCGCCGCCGAGCATCCCGGCAAGGCCACCTATGATGCGGCTTGCGCTTCTTGCCACAACACCGGGGCGCTTAATGCACCTAAAATCCGGCAAACCGTGAAATGGAAAAAATTGGCGCGTGAGGGTTTCAACGACCTGGTGGGTAATGCTCTGGTTGGTGTGCGCCAA
This sequence comes from Thiobacillaceae bacterium, assembly GCA_043740065.1. GTDB lineage: Bacteria > Pseudomonadota > Gammaproteobacteria > Burkholderiales > Thiobacillaceae > UBA6918. Next base: position 1,094 of record JAYUCZ010000031.1, read on the forward strand.
ATGCCCGCCAAAGGCGGAAAGAAAGAACTGACCGATATGCAGCTTGCCTGGGCGGTGCATTATCTGGTGACCACCAGCGATGCACGCTTTCCTGAACCCACCGAGCAAAAGGTCAAGGAGGCTCGTGTGGAAGGCGAACGCCGCGCTGCAAAACGCGCTGGTAAAGGATAGTTTAGATTTTGCAGGTTGGGTTAGGCGAAGCCGTAACCCGACAATCCGCCGCTTACATTGCAACAGATGTTGGGTTACGCCGCTTCGCGTCTAACCCAACTTACGAAAAATGAACTCCATTTCCATACGGAATTAGTTCCGGTCGGTTCGATTCAACCCGTGCGTTTCACCCGCACAATCAAATCAATGCCAACCTGTTCCACGCCTGCGGGCAGCGTTGGCAAACCTTCAATCCGCACGTTATCCGCATCAATATCCGTCAGGCTTCCGCTGTCCACCTCATATAAATGATGGTGCGGGCGGGTATTGGGATCGTAGAACACCTTGGATGGGTCCACGATCACCTCGCGGATTAAATTCTTTTCCAGAAACAGATTCAGCGTGTTGTACACCGTTGCTTTGGAAGTCTCGGCGTGGCGGTCATTCACCATCATCATCACCTGGTCGGCAGACAAATGTTCCTGCCGCGAAAACAGCGCATACGCAATCTCAATCCGCTGATGGGTGGGATTGATGTCATGCGACCGCAATAAATCGGCCATATTGTCGCGGCTGTACTGGATCACGTTTTGCGTGGGAACCTGTGAAATAACGGTTTAATGATAATCCAGCATTTGGACTCTGTCTAATTTCTGGATTAGTGTGGTTTCTTACAAACGAGGCAAATTCAAATAATTTGCAACCCCCTGTTTTCATACGACAATAGTTGTCGCTTTGTTATGGATCATGGAGGGATGCAAAAAATGACTGAAACCCTGCTGCGTCAACTGGAAATGCTGCGGCACATTCCGCATTTGCCGAGAAAAATTTCGGCGGCGGATTTACTTGTACGTCTAAGCAACGCTGGCTATGAGGTCGATCTTCGCACCATTCAGCGCGATTTGAACAAGCTGGCGATTCCTCTGCAATTTGAAGGCGACGAAGCCAAACCGCAGGGCTGGCATCGGCTACCCAACGCCAAGCCGCTCGACACGGCTTCGTTATCGCCACAGGCGGCGCTTGTGTTCAACCTGGTGGAAAAGCACCTGCAATCCCTGCTACCTGGCAGCACCTTGGCTTACCTCGACCCGTGGTTCAGCGCCGCGCAATCGGTACTGGCATCGCACTCGCACGCCTTGACCCAGTGGCCGGACAAAATCCGCGTGTTGCCCAAAGGTCAGCCGCAAATTCCACCCAAAATTGATCCAGAAGTTGAAACCGCTGTTTATCTGGCCTTGCTCGAAGACAAACAGCTCGCCCTGGCTTACCGCAGACGTAACGCGGATGCAGCGCGAGACTACACCGTTAGCCCGCTTGGCGTGGTCGTGCGCGACCGGCTGATTTATCTGGTGTGCTGGCACGAGCGCACCATCAAGCAACTGTCTTTGCATCGCATCCAGTCGGCCAGTGCGCAGGAAGCGGTGGCAGAACGTCCGGCAGATTTTGATCTGGACATCTACATCAAAAACGGCGAATTTGGCTGGCCTGTTGGCAAACCCAGCCATTTCAAATTGGTTGCCGACTTTACCCACGGCGCGGCAGTCTCGCTTGAAGAATGCCCGCTTTCCGACGACCAAACCATAAAAGTCATCGACGACGAAAACGTGCGCATCACCGCCACGGTGCAAAACACCCTGGAACTACGCGCCTGGCTGCGCAGCTTTGGCGACGACGTAGAAATTATCAAACCCAAAGCCCTGCGCGAAGAATTCCGCGAACTGGCCACCACGCTGGTGGATTACTACGAAGACGAACCTGATTAGCCAACACCAAAGCGAGGCAGCGGCGCTATTTTCCGCAGCACAAGACAAGGGCAAAGAAAATGAGAACAGCGTTAAAACGTGCGGCCATGGTGGCGTTGCTGACGGCTTGCGGAGCAGTGCACGCCGCCGACTGGAACCACGCGCAAAACATTCAGAACGGCGTAAAGCAATTTCTCGCGGCCTATAAAGGCGGCGGCATGGTGGGTGTAAGAGCGGCTGTAGATACCTGCTACCAGGCTACGCAAAAACTGCCCAAAAAATCCGACCAGAAACTCAAGAAGCTGGAGTCTTGCATGAGCACAGACTTGGCTGCTCGCCATACCGATAGTGTGATCGCCGAACAACTTGGCTACCCACCCAACGATTATTTTGAGCCGGACACCATCAGCAAACGGCTGAATCATCTGGCGGAATGGTTTCCCGATTTCAAACAAAGAAGCCAGGTTGTCAGCGGACTATCGGCGACGGTCGTTAAAGAACTGAACCAACTCAACCAGTAATCGGCTTTCACTGTCACTCAAATAGGGAGAACACCATGCTGCAAAAAATCGAAAACGCCTATCTCGCCATCCTGCGGGTCGTCATCATTCTTATCGCTGGATTACTGCTGGCGGGTGTGGGTTTCTACGGGTTAAATTCGTTCAAGGGGTTTGCCGAACCCAAGCCGGATACCCAGCCGCCACAGGTATCCGGCGAAGACATTACCCACAAAATGACCGCCAGCCCGGCAGGGCAGAAAAGCCCGGAGGGCGAATCTGAACAAGCGGCACCCCAACCCGCCGTTGACGCAAACCAGCCGCACTACGCCCGCGCAGCCGGGTTCATCATTAGCTTTGTAGCGAAGCAGTCAAATAACGGCGAAGTGCTGGATAAGTCGGGCATCGAAAAATTCATCAAGGAACATGCGGACGCGCAACCCACGCCCGAATTAGTCACCGCCTTTGCCAAAGGCTTTGCTGATGCCATCGAGGCCACCCTTACCACGCCAAGCGTCGCATTACTGGCCAGCCAATCCAGCGCCATTGCTGTCGTCAGCAACGCACTTGATGCCTACACCGAAGTGTTCAACCAGCAGGTAGAGGATAAGGAAGCTAATTACATCGCCGCGCAACAGAAACACCAGGAAGACAAAGCCGAAGCCATGCAAAGTCTTTACATCGCGGCGGGCGCATTTGGCGCATTTTTGCTGATCATCTTTCTGTCTATCTTCATCCGCATCGAGCGCAACCTGCGTCATCTGGAAGGCAAAACGCTGGTTTATGCCAACGCGCTCAAACCGTGAAATTGTATTTGCCAGGAGAGAAACATGAATGTGTATATGGGTGATTTTGAAGTTGAAGGGGCGGAGTTTTCTCTGCAAGCAGACCGCATGATCGTAAGAGACAACGAAATCGCCTTCGAGCTATCCGGCAACTGTCGTTGGAGTGACTTCAATATCGACGGTGTTGCGTACAAACAAGCGGAGGGTGGTTGTGTTTCTATCCCCCTGCCTGTTACCTATAACGGCTACCCAGGCAGCGGAGACCCTGCGGCGGCCAAGTGCTGGGTTTATGTTGGTTCGCCAGATAACAGCTACCCGGAAAGTGGAAACCTTGCGGTGGTGAATTTTGACAAAATCGCGCAGTCACCCAAAAAGCGGGTTTGCGTGGTCAGCGGTCGCTGGCACGAGGATGGATACACCTGGACGTTCAGCGGCAAGCTGAAAAAATACAAAAACCAATTGGCGTAGTGTCTTGCACGGCACGGCACGGCACGGCACGGCAGATGCATCCGTTCGGCGGATAACGGCCTATCCGCCTTTGCTTGCTTACGCAGTCCAACCAATCAAACCAGGGGTTAACACCATGCCAATGCTGATCCAACACATAGACCAAATCGCCAGGGAAAAGAAACGTGACGTGCTGTACCTGATGTTTCACATTAAGGGGCGGGAGGAGGAGGCAAGCCGGATTTTCCAGGATTTTGATTACGCGGCGTGCAACCACCGCAAAGAAGTCATGGCATGGCTTACCGCCAACGACATCCGGTTTTACCCCTGCGCCGAGGCCGCGAACGAAGAAGGGATGCAATCGTACAAGGGGCAGCTATACGTTGACGTTCCCTTTGATTTGAACGACCCAATTTTTCAAAAGCTCAGTCACTACCTCGAAAATCCCGATGGCACGATGAAAGTCGTTGGTAGCGAATACTGCTATTGGCCGCTGGAGCTGTCCATGCAAAACGCCCATCACGATGCGCCTGGCTTCTGGGAAGAATGGGCACGCGGATTCAAGTTCGAAGTGCAACGGTTAACGGGATATTGGTGTAGCGCATTTCTAGCCCGAAGAATACCTCGTGTGGCGTTCTGAATCCCAGCA
>JAYUCZ010000032.1:0-2223 GCA_043740065.1 Thiobacillaceae bacterium
GGTCAAGAAATCGGCGCGGCGCACCCGTCGCACCCACAACCCGACGTTCAAAGCGCAAGTCGCGCTAGCAGCGTTGCGTGAAGACAAGACAATGGCCGAACGCCCGAAGCCGCTTATTTGAGCGGGCTGCCGAAACTGGCAAAGGCTGCGTAAAATGCAATTTCCGGTGCGCTCCGCGTTGGCCAATAACAACCTGGACAACGATGCACTTTTAACCCGGCCAACTTCCACTTATAAATCGGGGAATGGTGTGCAGAGGAACGGGGCCACTTCTCCTTACCTTAAAGTGTTTTAGGCCATCGAGCCGACTGTTGGCGATGATGTCGGCCTCTGATTGCGCACGCCTAACCCAACCCCTCAAGGGGGAAGGAGTTACTAATAAACAATCTGGGTTTAATGAAGATTCCGCGGATCCGGGATGGCTGGGCCATTTTTTAGTGCTGTGGCATCCAGCCTGTGCGCGAGCTCGACGGTATGCTTGTCCGACGTATATTCACTCCAGTGAAAGTGATGGTCTTCGATTTTCCAGGCCGCCGCGACATCCTTGAGTGACGCTTCGCCACCGTTTCTATGTGTTCTGAGTTCCATGATGCTCACCTCGTATATTGATTCCAGAGAACCGTTTTATAGCCCCAGAAGCACGAAAATCAACCATGGCTGAAGTGGTGCTATTTTCCGTTCGGAACATGGATGCCAGATACTTGCCGGTATGACGGGCCGGATTCGCCGCCACCTCCTCCGGCGTGCCGGTGGCAATAATCAGCCTACCGCCTTCGAGGGTTTTGTCGGCGCATCGAAAAATCAAAGTGTTGCGTATTACAATTACGGTCGTGTAATACGAAATGGAGAAAAGTCATGGAGTTGGTCACTGTATCCCCAAAGTTTCAAGTTGTCATACCCAAGGATTTGCGTCGGCAACTCAATATCAAGGTAGGCCAGAAACTCAAGGCACGCATTCGCGGCGAACATATTGAGCTGGTGCCAGAGCAGCCCGTCAGTGCAGCACGCGGATTCTTGCAGGGGATCGACAGCACAGTGGAACGCGAGGACGACCGCGTATGAATGTCGTCGACTCCTGTGGCTGGCTGGAGTATTTTGCCGACGGAGATAATGCGGCTTTTTTCGCACCCGTGCTGGAAGACACCGAGAACCTTCTGGTTCCCAGCCTGGTGGTGTACGAAGTGTGCAAACGGGTCGCCATCTGGCGTGGCGAAACCGCTGCACGCAAGGCCGCAGATTTTCTGGCGCAAGGCAGGGAAATCCAACTGGGTGCCGAAACGGCCTATGCGGCTGCCATCTACGCGGCCAAACATCAAATGCCCCTGGCCGACAGCCTGATTTTGATGACGGCGCACGAGAACGATGCCGTGCTGTGGACTCAGGATGCCGATCTAAAAGGACACAAGGGCGTGAAGTACAAGGCGAAGCAGGCTGCGGTGTGAGGCTTGCGATGCCGTGACCCTGTTGGTCTCGAAGGCGTTTCATGGTTTGGGGTGGCAAATCGCCATGCCCGTTTGCCAGATTCGCTGCCTGCATTGGATCATTAAGCCGTATAGGTGTTAGTTGGACAGCCAGCAAAGCGTCAAAATTGATACACTCAAACCTATGAAGCCCTCCGAAGCACTCCATCTATACCGCCTCGACATCCGCAGCGTTGTCGAACAGAACCGTGCCCGTAATCCGCGCGTGTTTGGCTCGGCATTGCATGGAGACGATACGGATAACAGCGATCTGGACTTGCTGGTCGATCCAACCCCGGCCACGACCTTGCTGGACATTGCAAGAATTCAGAATCGCCTTCAGCAACTCCTGGGCATCCAGGTGGACGTGCTGACCCCCAAGGCGCTGCCCGAAAAATTCCGCGATGCGGTGCTGAAAGAAGCCGCGCCGGTATGAGCAAAAACAACCGCGTTTGGAATGCCGCTTTACTGGTTCGGATGCCTTAAGCCGCCGCCCGACATGCGTGTTCGGCATTAACGCAGCCAGTATCCAGAATGGCGCTTCCCAATATTTGAATAACCGGTACAGATACGCTGTTGCCAACCAGTTTCATCCAGCGGCTGCGGGATTCCGGCAGCTTGAAATTTTGCGGAAAGCCTTGAATCAGACAGGCTTCTTCCCTGGAAATTTTTCTGAATTGTTTTTGGCGAAAAATTTCCTGCAAGAAGGCTTGTTTGTAGCCCGCTTCGGTGTTTGCTTCGATGTCTTTCAGGGCGACAAAAT
>JAYUCZ010000033.1:0-5359 GCA_043740065.1 Thiobacillaceae bacterium
CGGCGACAGCAGGCGGAACACCAGCACCGTGGAAGTCTCGCCCACCGCCAGTTCGATTTGCGGCACGCGGTCAGAATTGGACAACTGCGGAATCAGCTCGCGCATCGGCATCAGCAAGGCAGCCACATGCGGCGGCAGCACTTCGCAGGTGTGCATATCGACAATGAACCAGGATTTTTTTTCGTGAAAGCCAACCAGCGAGCCGCCTTTTTTGTCCATGCGCTTGACTGAAAAACGCGCACGCTGGCGGTAGCCCCACGACGGGCCGTAGAGTGCGGGCAAGATGATTTCGGGTCTGGTTTTGCCGATGCGTTGGAGGTTCTCTTCCATGATGCGTTGCTTGGCGGCGACTTGTGCGCTGATTTCCAGATGCTGCAACACGCAGCCGCCGCAGCGTCCAAAATGCACGCATTTGGGTGTGGTGCGCTGGCTGCTGGGTTTAAGGATTTTGACGGCGTTGGCGCTGTCGTGTTTGGGGTGTTTGCGGAAGATGGAAATTTCTGCGGTTTCGCCCGGCAACGCGCCATCCACAAACGTCACTTTGTCTTCAATACGGCAGATGCCGTGACCGTCATGGCTGAGGGATTCGATATTAACAACGGCCACGGTTAGCGTGAACCTCGCGTTAGCGAGCCTGAATCCCCCTCTCCCTCTGGGAGAGGGCGGGGTGAGGGAACGGACACGGCGCAAGAAAGTTTCATGTTTTGTGATTGGTGAATCGCCATGTCCGTTATTCTTTCCAGACCGCGAGAAATTCCTGCCAGTGTGCGCCGGGTGAGTCTTGCAAGGCGGCGCGCACTTTGGCGGTTTCACCGTGATACGCCTCGGTGCTGAGCGTGCCGCGCATCAGCTCAAAACGCAGAAATAACAAATGCGTATTCACCACATCGGTTTCGCAGTAATCGCAGATTTCACCCAGCTTGCCTGCCAGAAATGCCTCGCCGACTTTGCTGCCATCCATGCCCAGCTTGCCGGGAAAACCGCACAGCTTGGCTAACTGATCCAGCGGCGCACCGCCGCGTGGCTGGTACATCGCCAGCAAGTCCATCAAGTCCAGATGGCGACTGTGGTAGCGGCTGATGTAGTTGTTCCATTTGAATTCTTTGTCGTCCTCGCCCTGATCCCAGTAACGCGGCGCGGTCACGTTATGCATTAGCCCGCGATAGTGCAGCACCGGCAAGTCGAAGCCGCTGCCGTTCCAGGAAATGATCTGCGGCGTGTATTTTTCTATGCCGTCGTAAAAGCGCTGGATGATGTCTTTTTCCGCTTCGCCATCGCGCCCCAGCGTCCACACGCGGAACTGGTCACCCATGCGCAGCGCACAGGAAATAGCCACAACGCGGTGCAGATAGTGCGGCAAAAAATCGTTGCCAGTGGCCTGACGGCGTTGCAGCAACATGGTTTCCGCCAGTTCGTGGTCGGGTATGCCGGACGGCAGATCATGCAGGCGGGAAAACCCGGCGGTATCCGGAATGGTTTCAATATCAAAAACGAGGGTAGGGGTCACGGTTCAGGCCAAGCGGGTGCAAAACCGTAATTTTACCTGCTAGATGAACTGCGAACCCATGTCTTCCGCTGCGACCAGCGATTCCAGATGGGCTGGCGAGATACTTTCCAGCGGGATGTCCAGTTCCTTTGCCAGGCGGGAAATATCTTCACTGCGGCTGTGTTCGCAGGCATGCGCCAGGTGCAGTAGTTTCTTGATGGGCGTGTCCTGCCCGGCGAGGCTTTCATAGACCATGCGTTGCAGGCCGATGCGCCGGTAGAGCTGGTTTACGCTGAGCGAGAACGCGCTTGGAAAGGTGGAAAACAGCCCGGCCTCAAAGGCTAGTCCGGCATCGTCGATATGTTGGCTGAGTAATCCCAGTTTACCCATCAGCAGTCCACGGCTGAGTGCTACCTGGGCGTACAAACGGTTGTCAGCGGTGATGCGGCTGCCCGCCAGCGCAGTCAGGATGCCGATGCGCTGGGCACGTTGCGGGCCCAGCCGGATCATGGCGTGTGCGGATGAATCGGTTTTTTGGCTTAGCCCGCCCGCCGCAGAATGCGCAATGCGCAGCATTTGCGGCTCTAACGCGGGGTTCAGACGCACGAACTGGATCAGGCTGGAAAGCGACTGGCGAGCGGCCACGGTCGCCAGTTCCAGACGCAGGTCAACTTCTGGCCTGGAATTTTTTTCCATGCGCTGGCCGGTAAAGTACTCACCCATGAACCAGGTCGATGCCGGCCAGTGCGCCAGTTCATGTTCGCGGTTGATATTGCGAATGATGGTCTGACCAGCGGTTGCTGCATTTGGTGTTTTGCTGGTATCAAAACGCTGAAAAGCCCAATTTTCCTGCGTGGCCTCTGTCTGTCCGTCCAAGCAGAATTGCATGGCTGCGGATTTTGCCAGGCTCTGCGCATGTTTGGCAGATTTGCTGTCCGGCGACCTCAACACCCAGATAACACCAGGCCGGTTAAGCTGCGTCAGGGCATCTGAAAACAGCACATCACGGCTGATTTGTATTAATAGCGGCTGTTCGCCGATCAAGCCATCCTGGATTAGCGAGTACAGGCCAGTCAGCAACATGTCTTCGTTCATGCGCTGGATTTCGACAGGCAGACTGGCGGCCAGTATCACGCCGCGCAACACCAGTTCACGCGCCACGACATGGCCTTCCCGATCAAAGATCGGATCAAACGTCAGGAAGCGGTTGCGCAAATCTTCTTCGCGCACCGGTTTGGCATCCACGCCAGTGACATGGGTGACGACAGCAGAGCTTAGATTTTGGGTGTCGATGCCGCCACCGATGTTGTGAGTCGCCATTTTTGCGGAGAATTTGTGTGGTGTGGATAGCCGTCATCATGCCACCACCCGTCCGCTGTCGAATACTTTGCCGAATACTTTTTTACATCTGCAATGGAACCCTGCCTTGCGGCAAAGACCAAACACAGGTTTACTTCAGCAACTTACTCAAGGAGAGCACGCCATGACAAATCCAGGATTACTGGCCGCATTGATCGCATCTGGTTTGGCAGCAAGTGTGTACGCTGCGCCACCCAGCGAGAAACCCAGCGAAAAACTCAGCACCCGCGCCGATCAGCGCGAAGTCGCTGTCACCATCTATAACGACAATCTTGCCCTGGTCAAAGACAGCCGCAAGGTCAGGCTGGATAAGGATGGCAACCAACTGGCCTGGCGCGAAGTGTCAGCACAGATGCGCCCGGAAACCGCGTTGCTGCGCAATCTGACCAACCCGGTTGGCTTCAGGCTGGTTGAACAAAATTTTGATTTTGATTTGCTGACCCCACAAAAACTGCTGGAAAAATATGTTGGCCGCGAAGTCACGGTGATTACCGTCAACCCCGCCACCGGAGTGGAGAAGCGTGAAACCGCGACGGTATTGGCAACCAATGGCGGCACGGTGCTCAAGTTTGCCGACCGCATAGAAACCGGCGCACCGGGCAGAATTGCGTTCTCCGGCGTGCCGGATAATTTGCGTGACAAACCCACCCTGGTTATCACCCTGGCGAGCGCCTCGGCGGGCGAACAGAATCTGGAGCTGTCCTATCTGACTGGCGGACTGTCCTGGAAAGCTGATTATGTGGCCGAGTTAAGCGTAAAAGACGACAAGCTGGATGTCAGCGGCTGGGTCACGCTCACCAACCAAAGCGGCGCGGCTTATGCCAACGCCAAACTGCAACTGGTGGCGGGCGACGTAAACCGTGCGCAGGAAGAAATGACCCGTGGCAGACCGGTCATGATGATGGCCAAGGCAGCCATGGCCGATGCGCCGCAAATGTCGCAGGAAGCGCTGTTTGAATACCACCTCTACACCCTGGAGCGTCCCACCACCATTGCCGAAAACCAGACCAAGCAGGTTGCGCTGATGAATGCCAGCAGTGTGCCGGTCAAGAAAGAATTGCTGCTGCAAGGCCAGGATTACTACTACTCTGGGCAGTACGGCGAGTTGGGTCAGAAAATGAAAGCTGGCGTGTTTGTCGAGTTCATCAACAAGGGCGATGGTCTCGGTATTCCGCTGCCCAAGGGTGTGGTGCGCGTGTACAAAAAAGACAGCAAAGGCAACGCGCAATTTATCGGCGAAGACAACATCGACCACACGCCAAAAAATGAAACCGTGCGCCTCAAACTGGGCGATGCGTTTGACGTAACCGCCGACAGAAAGCAAACCGACTTCAAGAAACTGGCAGGCACTTCGCGTTTCAATTACGTGTTTGAAAGCGCTTATCAAATCACCATCAAGAATGCCAAAAGCGAAGCGGTCACGGTCAAGGTCAGCGAGCCCATGCCGGGCGACTGGCAGATGCAAACAGAGTCACACCCGCATACCAAGGCGGCATCGAATACGGCGGTATGGAACGTGAATGTGCCTGCCGAAGGCAAGTCCGTGCTGACCTACAGAGTGCAGGTTAAATACTGAATGAGCTGAACCAGAAAACACAAAAGTCAATATGGCTTTAGACATATAGGAAAAGCATCGACCGTGAACTACACTCGCAACCTGTTGGGTACATGTGGGGGGCGAGATGTCACACCTGAGGATAGGGTTCTGGCTGGCTTGCGGCATGGTCGTGTTCTGGCCGTTTGCCAATGCCAATGCCGACGCCAAGGATGTGGATCAGGCCTTGCACGATTGGCAGGTGCGCAGATTGATGCAACCGTCCCAGCGCGAACAGAAGGACGAAGTTCTTGGCAAGGTGTATATCTATGACGGCTTGACTGACCGGGAGGTGGAACAGGCATTGAGCGGCCACTTCAACCGGATTGAGTTCATGATGTTTATGGGTACGATCAAAACCGACGAACGTGGCGAGGCGTTAAAGGATGCCGAAACCGGAAAACCGTTGCAGGAATCAAACGGTTGCAGTAAATGACAAGGTGTGAAGCCCGGTTCGGGCTATCTGGTTTTCAATTCCCGATAATGTTTTGCCAGCCCGTTGGTCGAGGCATCATGCTTGGTAATGGGCTTGCCTTCGCCCAATTCGCGCATCAGCACGCTGGCTAATCGCTTGCCGATTTCCACGCCCCACTGGTCGAACGGGTTGATACCCCACAGTACGCTTTGCGTCAGGGTTTTGTGTTCATACAGGGCGATCAGGCGACCGAGCGTGCGCGGGGTGAGGGTTTGGTAGAGCAGGGTGTTGGAGGGTTTGTTGCCGGGGAAAGTCTTGTGCGGAAGCAGCAGGCGGATAGCGTCTTCGTCCGCGCCTTCACCCTTTAGTTCGGCCAGCGCTTCGGCTTCGGTTTTGCCCAGCATCAGCGCTTCGGATTGGGCGAAACAGTTAGCCACCAGCATTTGATGCAGGCCGTCGAACGGATGGTTGGTGGTGGCACCGAGTAGAAAATCGGTGGGGATAA
>JAYUCZ010000034.1:0-2218 GCA_043740065.1 Thiobacillaceae bacterium
CAGCGATTCTGCCCCCAAATGAAAGGCGGACTCCGCCGTCAGTTCCGGCACCAGGTAGTGGTAGTTGGTGTCGAACCACTTGGTCATTTCCAGCGCCCAGGTACTGTGTCCGCAAGCGTTGCCCGGTGTGCCGCAGTCGCCATGCCCGGCCTGAATCTGCCCGCGCGCCATGACAAAACTCCGCGTCAGCGCATCCTCGTTGGTAAAGCCAAACCGCGCTGGTTCGCAGCCCAGCAACTGGATGTGATTCAACATCTGGTCGTAAAAAGCAAAGTCGCCCACGGTCACAAAATCCAGCCCGGCCTCGTGCTGCTTGTGCCAGTTTTCCAGGCGGATTGCCTGCGCGGTTTGATGCAACGCTTGCGTGTCAATGTCGCCGCGCCAGAATTTTTCCAGCGCAAATTTCAGTTCCCGGTTGGGGCCAATCCGGGGTACGCCCAATACGTGTGCAAGTGCCATGATGTTGTTCCTTAAATGTGGATTCAAATTGAAGTGGACGCATCTTGCGGCAAGCGTTAACATGAATCAAACAAATTGTTTTCATTAACTACATGAATATTTCTCATATCGAACTGCGCCACTTGCGGCTCTTGCAGGCGCTGGTGGAAAGCGGCGGCTTGACGGCAGCGGCGGAGCGTTTGCATCTCACCCAATCGGCCGTGTCGCACCAGTTGAAAGCGTTGGAAAATCTGCTGGGACTGTCTTTGCTGGAACGCGCCACGCGCCCGCTGCGGCTAAGCCCTGCGGGCAAGCGTTTGTTGCAGCTTGCTGATGCCGCCTTGCCGCAAGTCGAAGCGGCCTTGCGCGATCTGGCGAAACTGAAAGACGGCGACGCGGGCGAACTGCGCATCGCGCTGGAATGCCACACCTGCTACGACTGGTTGATGCCAGCGATGGATGCATTTCGCGCCGTTTGGCCGCGTGTGGAGCTGGATTTGCTGGGCGGGTTTCATGCCGACCCGCTCGCCTTGCTGCATGACGGTCAGGCCGATGTGGTGATTACTTCCGATGCTGCGCCGCACAAGAACGTGGTTTTTGAGCCGTTGTTTGCCTACGAAATGCTGGCCTTAATGCCGGGAGGCCACGCGCTGGAAACCAAGAAATTCCTGCTGCCGAAAGATTTTGCCAACGAAACGCTGATTACCTATCCCGTGCCAGCAGACCGGCTCGATTTGATGCGACGCGTACTGCTGCCTGCGGGGATTAAACCGGTGCGCCGCGAAGCGCAACTCACCGTGGCGATTTTGCAACTGGTGGCCAGCCGCCGTGGTCTCGCCGCGTTACCTGCCTGGGCGGTTGCGGCCTACCTTGAGCGCGGTTATGTTGCAGCACGCCCCATCGGCAAACACGGGCTATGGGCGGAACTGCACGCCGCCGTGCGCCGTGCCGATGCCGGACGCGCCTACCTGGCCGATTTTATCGCCACTGTGCGGCGCGAAAGCTTCGCCAGACTGCCGGGCATACGGCCTGTAATCCTGTAAAATCCCCTGAATTCAAGCATCTACCGCGCCATTGCCATCATGACCAGCAACGAAATCCGCCAACGCTTTTTGGACTTTTTCGCGTCCAAGGGCCACACCATTGTGCCTTCCAGTTCGCTGATTCCGGGCAACGATCCGACCCTGCTGTTTACCAACGCCGGCATGGTGCAGTTCAAGGATGTGTTTACCGGGCAGGACAAGCGTTCGTATGTGCGGGCGGTGTCTTCGCAGCGTTGCGTGCGGGCGGGCGGCAAGCACAACGATCTGGAAAACGTCGGCTACACGGCGCGCCATCACACGTTTTTTGAAATGCTTGGCAACTTTAGTTTTGGCGATTATTTCAAGCGCAATGCGATTCAATATGCCTGGGAGTTTTTGACCGAAGACTTGCAACTGCCCGCTGAAAAATTATGGGTCACGGTGTATGCCGAGGACGACGAGGCTTACGATATTTGGGCGAATGAAATCGGCGTGCCGCATGAGCGCATTGTGCGCATCGGCGACAACAAGGGCGCGAAGTACGCCAGCGACAACTTCTGGGCGATGGGCGACACCGGACCTTGCGGCCCTTGCAGCGAAATTTTCTACGATCACGGTGCGGAAATTTCTGGCGGGCCACCCGGTTCTCCTGACGAGGACGGCGACCGCTACATCGAAATCTGGAACAACGTGTTCATGCAGTTCAACCGCGATGAAGCGGGAACTATGCATCCGCTGCCCAAGCCGTCGGTGGATAC
>JAYUCZ010000035.1:0-5292 GCA_043740065.1 Thiobacillaceae bacterium
GCCGTCGCGGCCATTGCTGCGCGACCCCACGCCGATAGCCGATGCGGATTATCTGGTGGTCGAATCCACCTACGGCAACCGGCTGCACAAAAGCCCGGAGGCCACGATGGACGAACTGGTGCTGGCGGTGAACGACACGCTGGCAAAAAAGCACGGCAACCTCATCATTCCCGCGTTTGCGGTGGGGCGCACCCAGGAAATTTTATACCTGCTGGCCGACCTGACCCGGCAAGGACGCATTCCAAAATTGAGCGTGTTTGTTGATTCGCCGATGGCGACTGCCGCGACGGAAATCACCTTCAAACATATGGCCTTGCTGGACGCGGAAACGCACAGTTTGATGGGCAAAGGCGGCGGGGCGGCACATTTTCAAAAGCTCAATTTCGTCGAGGACGTGGAAGAGTCGAAAGCACTGCACAAAATAACCAGTGGCGCCGTCATTATTTCGGCCAGCGGCATGTGCAATGCGGGGCGCATCCAATTTCATTTGCGCACCCACTTGCCACGCCACGCCTCCACCATTCTTATTACCGGATTTCAGGCGGCGGGCACGCTGGGTCGCAAACTGGTGGACGGTGCCAAAATGGTGCGGCTGCTGGGTGAGGATGTCCCGGTCAGAGCCGATTTGTACACCATCGGCGGGCTGTCTGCGCACGCCGACCGCGACGCGCTGTTAAACTGGATTGGTCATTTTCAAACCCCGCCAAAACAGCCTTTTGTAGTGCATGGCGAAGCGGAAACAGCCACCGGATTTGCCGCGCTGATCGGTGAAAAACCCGGCTGGGCGGCCATTGCGCCAGAGGCCGGGCAAAGCGTAATTTTATCCTGAGGTTAAAGTGGAACCAAGACAAATGGACACAAACAAAATCGGCGCATGGCACACCCTCACGACTGAAGCGGCGGTTGCGGCGCAAGTGGTCGATCCCGCTCGCGGCCTGAGTGATGCCGAGGTCGCCGCCCGCCTTGCGCAATTCGGCGAAAACAAGCTGATCGAGGCCAAGCCGCGCCCGCTGTGGCTGAAGTTTCTCGACCAGTTCAGGAATTTTCTGGTCATCGTGCTGCTGTTCGCCGCCGCGCTGGCGTGGGCGATTGGCGATCTCAAAGATGCCATCGTCATACTCATCGTGGTGGTGTTTAACGCCGCGCTGGGGTTTTATCAGGAGCATCGTGCGGAACGCACGCTGGCGGCGTTAAAACAGATGCTGGCGGCCAACGCAAGGGTGCGGCGTGGCGGCCATGTGGCTGACATCGACGCAACCCAACTCGTGCCCGGCGACATCGTGCTGCTGGAAGCGGGCGACCGTATTCCCGCCGATGGCCGCTTGCTGGCGGCGCACGCGCTGGAGGTGGACGAGGCGGCGCTGACCGGTGAATCGCACGCAGTCGGCAAATCGACCGCTGCGCTGGAGGTTGCCGATCTGCCCTTGGGCGACCGGGTGAATTTTTTGTACATGAACACGGTGTTGACGCGTGGCCGCGCCGAGCTGCTGGTGACGGCCACCGGCATGGCGACCGAGATGGGCAAACTCGCGGACATGATCGCCGCCGCGCCGGAGTCGGAAACGCCGCTGCAAAAACAGCTCGACACCCTGGGTAAAAAACTCGCCGCGATTGCCGGGGTGGTGGTGGCGCTGATTTTCGCCCTCGACACGCTGCGCGGCGCGGCCTGGACTGAAGCCGCGCTGACCGCCGTGGCGCTGGCGGTGGCCGCGATTCCCGAAGGCTTGCCTGCGGTGGTGACGGTGACGCTCGCCATCGGCATGTGGCGCATGGCGCAGAACCGCGCGATCCTGAAAAAGCTGTCTGCGGTGGAAACCCTGGGTTCGACCACGGTGATCTGCTCCGACAAAACCGGCACGCTGACCTTAAACCAGATGACCGCACGCGCTGGCTGGTTCGCGGGCAGCCGGTTTGCGGTGAGCGGGGAGGGTTATCTGCCAGCAGGCGAGATCGCTTTTCTCCCCTCACCCCTTGTGGGAGAGGGGCCGGGGGAGAGGGGGAAAGAGGCAACGGAGAAAGAGGAAGAATCAGGTGGTAAGGGCGGCATTTCACCCTCTCCCCGACCCTCTCCCATCAAGGGAGAGGGGGCGAAAATCCGCCCCGCGCATGACTTACGCGCCCTGCTGCTGCCGATGGCGCTCTGCACCGACACCCGCGTGCGTGACGGCCAGGCAATCGGCGACCCCACCGAAGGCGCGCTGTGGGTGCTGGCGCAAAAGGGTGGCCTTGATCCGCAAACCGAGCAGGAAGAACAGCCGCGCATCGCCGAAATTCCGTTCGATTCGGCGCACAAATTCATGGCGACTTTCCACCACGCCGGGACAACGGTGGAGATGTTCATCAAGGGTGCGCCTGATGTGCTGCTGACGCGCTCGACCGCATGGCTGACGGGTGACGCGGAAGCGCCGCTCGACGCGACCATGCGCAATCAAATCGAAGCCGAAAACGAACACCTCGCCACCCAGGCACTGCGTGTATTGGCCGTAGCGCGGAGGATGATTCCCGCTACCGATTTCGACCCGGCGGGTGACTTGATGGCCTGGGCTTCCGACTGGACATTTCTCGGCTTGGCCGGGCTGATGGATCCGCCGCGCGCTGAAGCCAAACACGCTATCGCGCACTGCCGCTGCGCCGGTATCCAGGTCAAGATGATTACCGGCGACCACAAGCTCACCGCCGCCGCCATCGGGCGCGAATTGGGCTTGAATGGCGAAGTGGTGAGCGGTGCCGAACTCGATGCCATGAGCGATGCGGAACTGGCGCAGCGCATCGACCATATCGACGTGTTCGCCCGCGTTTCGCCCGCACACAAGGTCAAGATCGTGCAAGCGCTCAAAGCCGACGGCCACATCACCGCGATGACCGGCGATGGCGTGAACGACGCGCCCGCGCTCAAAGCCGCCGACATCGGCGTGGCGATGGGCATCACCGGAACGGCGGTGACGAAAGAAGCGGCCACGCTGGTGCTGACCGATGACAACTTCGCCACCATCGTCAAGGCGGTCGAAGAAGGCCGCGTGGTGTATGACAACATCGTCAAGTTCGTGCGCTTTCAGTTGTCCACCAACATCGGCGCGGTGCTTACCGTGCTGGCGGCGACACTGGCGGGCATGCCCACACCGTTCACCGCGATTCAACTACTGTGGATCAACATCATCATGGACGGCCCGCCTGCGATGACCTTGGGCATCGAACCGGCGCGCCCCGGCATCATGCAAGACAAACCGCGCAGGCAAGCCGCGCAGATACTCACCACCCAACGGCTGGCGCGGCTGTTTATGTATGGCGCAACCATGATGGTGGGCACGCTGTTCATGTTCCAGCACGGCCTGTCCACGCAAGATCAGACCTACGCCTTGACCCTGGCCTTTACCACCTTCGTGCTGTTCCAGTTCTTCAATGTGTTCAACGCCCGCGCCGAACACGGCAGTGTGTTTAACGTTAATTTTTTCAGGAACGGCAAGCTGTGGCTGGCGTTGGTGGGCGTGCTTGCCTTGCAGGCGATGGCGGTACACTGGCCATCCGCACAGGCGATTTTCGGCACGATAGATTTGCACTTGAACGACTGGCTGCTGGCAGCGGCGGTGGCCTCCAGCGTGTTGCTGCTGGACGAGCTGCGCAAACTGGCGGCGCGTGTCTGGCGGAGTCCGAAATAAACCCAGATAATCCATTCGGGGCCTATCGGCGTGTTCCCCCCTTGATAAAGGGGGGTTAGGGGGGATTTGAGGGCCGTAACCTGTTTTGGCAAAGCCAAAATCCCCCTCAATCCCCCTTTATCAAGGGGGAAGCAAACCGAATCTCACAATGGATAATCTTGGATAAACCATGGACAGACCCCTGGAGAGCACCATGCAAAACCTGAAATGTATCGTCGCCACCACCGACTTTTCTGAAGCGGCCAAGCGGGCGGTGGATCGCGCGGCTCTGATCGCCCGTCAACAGGGCGCAGCGCTGCACCTGCTGCATGTGATTTCGCCGCTGACGCTGTATCCCGGCATGGACATTGATCCCACGCTGGACGATGTCACCCGGCTGGCTGCCGCACGCAGTCCGCTCGAAGCCGCAGCACGGGACTTGCAAGCGCGTTTCGGCATCCCTGTCCAGACGGTTCAACGCATCGGTCGCGCACACAGCCAGATTGCCGAATACGCCCGCCTGGCGGCTGCCGATCTGGTGGTTGCGGGCGCGCTCGGCAAGAGCATACTGCCGCGTCTGCTGCTGGGTTCCACCACCTGGCGTCTGCTGCGCGTGTGCCCGTGCCCGGTACTGATCGTGCGTAATGTGCCAACCGGGGTTTATCGCCAGGTGCTCGCCGCAGTCGATTTCTTCCCCAACACCCGCGCCGTCGCACTATGGGCAAGCAAGCTCGCGTGCGAGGGGCGTTTGCAATTGCTGCATGTGCTGGAGCCTGCGGACGACAGCAATCTGCACCGCACCCAGTCAAGCGCCGATGCCGAAATGCACGGCATTGCCGAAAATCTGATGGCCAACGTGCGCGCTGGTTTGCCCGGCGAAGCCGAGACCCGCATCGAAACCGGCTATCCGCCCGCGCTGATTCTGGCCTGTGCGCCAAGCTGGCACACCGAGTTGATCGTGATAGGCCGCGAGGGGCGCGGCGGGCTGGAAACGTTTTTGCTGGGCAGCGTCAGCAAGGACATCGCGCAAGCGGCGGAATGCGACGTACTGCTGGTCGGGTTAGACTGACGCACTGCATCGGTAAACCGGGATTGTCCATTAGCCCAAAAATTGCCATTTCAGTGTGGTTTTATAGGTCGGGCCGTGCCCGACACGGCGGCCACGAGCCGCCCTATGAGCCTAATGGATTATCTCGGGTGAACCGGAGTTTATGCGCAAAATGCTGACCCGCCTGTTGACCGTACTGCTGCTGACTTATGGCGGGCTGGCCGCGCTGCTGTTTTTGGCCCAGGACAAGCTGGCCTACTACCCGCAGATTGGCCGCGAGATTCAGGCCACCCCACGCGAGCACGGCCTCGACTACGAGCCGTTGACGCTCGCCACGCCCGACGGCGAAAAACTCGATGCCTGGTTTGTGCCCGCGCAGCAGGCACGCGGCGTGGTGCTGTTTCTGCACGGCAACGCCGGTAATATTTCGCACCGCATGGACAGCATCGCCATGTTCCATCGTTTGGGCTACAGCGTGCTGATTTTCGACTATCGCGGCTATGGCCGCAGTAGCGGCAAACCGTCCGAGGCCGGGCTGCATCAGGATGCGCAGACTGCCTGGAATCACCTCACCCAAACCCGGGGCATTGCACCCGCGCACATCGTGCT
>JAYUCZ010000036.1:0-5252 GCA_043740065.1 Thiobacillaceae bacterium
CCCGACACGGCGGCCACAGGTCGCCCTATGCGTCCAACTGCGGTTTTTAGGTTTAATGAACAATCCCGGTTTAAGACAATAGCTCAATTAACCCGCGCAGCGCCGCTGCCACGGCACGCGAGCGTATCTCTTCGCGGTCTCCGGACAGGCGGCAGGTAGAAGAAAGCGTCATGCCATCGCGGGTCGCCCAGCCATTACAAACCATGCCAACCGGCTTTTGGCGTGTGCCGCCGCCTGGCCCGGCAATGCCGGAGATGGAGGCGCTGATTTGCGCACGGCTACCTGCCAGCGCACCGGTTGCCATTTCCTGCACGGTTTCTTCCGACACCGCGCCGTGCGTTTCCAGCGTGCTGGCGTTAACGCCCAGCATGTCCTGCTTGGATTGGTTGGAATAGGTGATAAAGCCGCGATCAAACCAGGCGGACGAGCCGGGAATCGCCGTCACCAGTTGCGCCAGCCAGCCGCCGGTACAGGATTCGGCGGTGGTCAGCATCCAGCCTTTTTCGTGCAATTTTTGTCCCAGCGTTGCCGCCATTTGCAGCAGTTCTTCATCGCTTACCCGAGCCATACCATTGCACCTTTCATGACCAGCAGCGCGTAAATCGCCGCCAGCACATCGTCGAACATTACGCCAAAGCCGTTTTTCAAACGCTTGTCAAACCAGCGGATCGGCCAGGGCTTGAGAATATCGAAAAAGCGAAACAGGCCAAAGGCCGCCAGCCACCAAATTGCACTGTAAGGGGTAAAGGCAAGAACCAGCCACATGGCGACGATTTCATCCCAGACCATGCCGCCATGGTCGGCTACGCCAAGATGTTTGCCGGTGATGGCGCACGCCCAGATGCCCAGCAGGAATGCGCCTGTCGTAACGGTCAGCAAAAATATTGGTGAAGGATTTGCCTGCAACAACAACCAGAACAGCGGCAGCGCGGCGAGCGAGCCAAATGTGCCGGGGGCTTTTGGGGCGAGACCTGCGCCATAACCCAGCGCGATGAAATGTGCGGGGTGGGCAAGCAGAAAATGGGGGTCAGGCTTCATTGGGGAAAATGGTCGAAGCCGGTGCGGGGTAAAAGCATGGCTTGCCCTTGGTTGAGTACCCGTAATCCGGGTTCGGCAGTAATTTTGCCTACTCGCGTCAAGCGCAAGTCGAGATTGGCGCTGATCGTTTGAATGGTTTCGCGCTGGCTGGCAGACGCGGTAAAAACCAGCTCGTAGTCGTCGCCGCCCGCCAGTACGCAGTCTTGCACAACGGGGTTATCGCGCATTGGTAATAAGGCATCGGACAGCGGAAAGTGCGAGAACCAGATTTCCGCACCAAGCCGCGAGCGTTCGAGAATATGGCCGAGGTCTGCGGCGAAACCATCGGACACGTCAATGGCGGCATGGGCGATCCCGCGCAGCGCAATCCCCAATTCAATGCGCGGCGTGGGGACAAACAAACGCGGAAAACACTGCACGGCCTGTTCGGTTTCCAGCCGTAGTTTGCCTTGATGGTGCGCCAGCGCGGCGGCCGCATCGCCTAGTGTGCCGGATACCCAGATGTCATCGCCAGCTTGCGCGGCATCACGGCGCAGCGCCTGGCCGGGCGGCACTTCACCGATGACGGTGACATTTAATGTGAGCAGCCCGCCACGCGTGGTGTCGCCGCCGATAATTTCCACGCCATGTTTTTGTGCCAGACTAAAAAATCCACCGGCAAAACCCTGAAGAAATTTTTCGTCGGCTTCCGGCAATGCAATCGACAGCAGGGCGTAACGTGGGGTTGCGCCCATCGCGGCAAGATCGGACAAATTGACCGCCATGGCTTTATGGCCGATGGTGCCAGGGCCGTCGGAGGGAGAAAAATGCCGACCGGCGATGAGCATGTCGGTGGAGATGGCGAGTTGCATTCCCGGCGTGGGGGCGATCAGTGCGCAATCGTCGCCTACGCCCAGCACCGCAGACGGGGTGGGGCGGGTGAAATATTTTGTGATTAGATCGAATTCGCCGGGCATATTGCTAGGGGATAGGGGATAGGGGATAGGGGATAGGCCGCTCATTCCCTAGTCCCTAAATCCTATTTCCTAGCCCCAGCTCCTTGAATCTCATCCGTCCGCATTAACTTCGCCAGCTTGTCCAGCACGCCGTTGACGAACTTGTGGCCATCCGTGCCGCCGTATTTTTTTGCCAGTTCGACGGCCTCGTTGATCGCAACGCGGTAGGGCACGTCTGGGCAGTTGGCCAGTTCGTGTGCGCCGATCAGCAGGATGCCGCGTTCGATGGGAGACAGCTCGTTGAAGGCGCGATCCAGGTGCGGCGTTAATTTCAATTCCAGATCGGCAATTTCTTTCAGCACGCCGTGAAACAACACCTCAAAATAACCGGCATTGGCCTTGGCGAAGTCGGCATCCTCGCGCACATTGGCGGCGGTACTGGTTGGGTCGTCGCCAGTCAATAACTGAGCGTACAGCGCACGCAGGGCGTATTCGCGCGACAGGCTGCGCGAGCCGATTTTGGGCGCAGCGGATTTTTTTGCGCCAGTGGTTAACCCAGCGCCGATACCGGCGGGTTTGCTCATAAACGCTTCAACAGGTTGGCCATTTCCACGGCGACACGCGCCGCGTCCGTGCCTTTTTCCATCATGCGCTGATGTCCCTGGTCGTCGTTTTCCAGCGTCAGCACCGCATTGGCAATCGGCACGCCGGTTTGCAGTTGCACGTCGGTAATGCCGCGTGCGGATTCGTTGGACACCACTTCAAAATGGTAAGTCTCGCCGCGCACGATGGCACCGATGGCAACCAGCGCATCGAACTTGCCGCTTTGCGCCATTTTTTGCAGCGCCAGCGGATGTTCCAACGCGCCGGGAATGTTGACGACGAGAATGTCGCCCTTTGCCACGCCAATGCGCAGCAGCTCACGCTCGCAGGCCGACAGCAGACCTTCGCAAATGTCCTTGTTAAAGCGGCTGATGGCGATGCCGATCTTCAGGCCTGTGCCGTTCCAGGCCGGGTCAAGTTCGGAGAATGCGGTGGTGTTGGTTCCCATGTTTATTCCTTCAGGCGTGTTCGAGATAGCCGGTGACTTCAAGTCCGAAGCCATCCATGGCGGGCATTTTGCGCGGGCTGGCGAGCAGTTTCATTTTGCCCACGCCGATGTCTTTGAGAATTTGTGCGCCGATGCCGTAGTCGCGCAAATCCACCTTGTGCTGTGCGGCGGTTGGCGCGGGCGGGTTGATGCGATCAAACAGCGCGTCGGCGGTTTCCGGGCGATGCAGCAGCACGATTACGCCGCTTTGCGATTCGGCGACGCGCTCCATTGCGCCCATGATCGGCCAACTATGCCCGCCGCCGGTCACGTCAATAAAATCCATGACGCTCAATGGTTCATGCACGCGCACCAGGGTTTCCTGGTCGGCGTGAATCTCGCCTTTGACCAGCGCCAGATGGGTTTCTCGGTTGATGTTGTCACGATAGGCAATCAGCCGGAACGCGCCATACACGGTTTGAATCAGCCGGTCGGCGACGCGCTCGACCAGGCTTTCGGTTTGATTGCGGTAGTGAATCAAATCGGCGATGGCACCGATTTTCAAACCGTGTTCCTGCGCGAATGGAATCAGATCCGGCAGACGCGCCATGCTGCCGTCGTCCTTGAGAATTTCGCAGATCACCGAGGCGGGTTCTAGCCCAGCCAGCGCCGACAAATCGCAGCCTGCTTCGGTATGTCCGGCACGCACCAGCACGCCGCCGGGCTGGGCGCGCAGCGGGAAAATGTGGCCGGGCTGGATGATGTCGGTTGCCTTGGCATTTTTGGCGACTGCCGCCTGGATGGTGACTGCGCGATCCTGTGCGGAAATGCCGGTAGTCACGCCGGTTGCGGCTTCGATGGAAATGGTGAAGGCGGTGCCGTGCGGGGTCTGGTTGTCCGATACCATTTGCTTCAAGCCTAACTGGCGGCAGCGTGTGTCGGTGAGCGTTAAGCAAATTAAACCGCGCCCGTACTTGGCCATAAAGTTGATGGCTTCGGGCGTAGCGTGTTCAGCAGCCATGACCAGATCGCCTTCGTTCTCGCGGTCTTCTTCGTCGACCAGCACCACCATGCGACCGGCTTTTAACTCGGCAATAATTTCTGTAATCGGGGCGAGACTCATCTCAGTCCTTATCTGTTGTTTGATTTGTTGTTTGGGTAAATTGGGTAAGGCGCTCCACATAACGCGCCACCATGTCGATTTCCAGATTGACCTGGTTGCCGGGTGCAAGATGCTTGAGCGTGGTTTTTTCCAGCGTGTGCGGAATGAGATTGATAGTAAAACGCACGCCAGACACTTTGTTAACGGTCAGCGATACGCCGCCCACGGTAATCGAACCCTTGGCGGCAATGTAGCGGGCGAGATTCGCAGGCGCGTCGATTTCCAGCAGATGCGATTCGCCCACAGGCTGAAACACCGCCACCGTGCCCACGCCATCCACGTGGCCGGAAACGATATGCCCGCCCAGTCTATCCATGGGGCGCATGGCTTTTTCTAAATTAACCTCAGCGTTGGAAATAAAGCCAGTGGTGCAGCGTAGTGTTTCGGCGGAGACATCCACCGTGAAGCTGGTCGGCGTGGATGCCACCACTGTCAGGCACACGCCGTTAACGGCGATGCTGTCGCCCAGATTCACGTCGGACATGTCCAGCTCGCCTACGGCAATGGTCATGCGTGCATCGCCGCCGCGTGATTCGATTTCGTGAAGTCGGCCGACGGCTTGAATAATTCCGGTAAACATGCTGGATGGCTTTAAAGAGCGGGGGGTGAACGCTGGATTGAAACAGGGTGGGCAGCTATTTTAGCAAGATTTGCGCCAAACAAGGCGCAGGTCGTTGCCGATCATGCGCTGGTCGGCAAGTTGCCAGTTTAGCCGCGCTGCCATGTCCGCAGGTTCGGCCAGTTCAAACAGCGGGCGTGCCTGGCTGCCCAGCAGGCAGGGCGCGAGGTATTGCACCCATTCATCCACCAGCCCGGCGGTCAGCAATGCGCCGTTCAAACGCGGCCCGGCTTCGGTCATCACTTCGTTAATGCCTTTTTGCGCCAGACGCGAAAGCAGGGCGTGCAGATTAACTTTGTCATCTTCGCCGGGCAGACAGAGGATTTCCGCGCCAACCGCTTCCAGTGCCGCGACTTTCTTTGCGTCGGGTGCAACGCAGGCGATGATGGTTTTAGCGCCTTGCAGAATGGCCGCGTCGGGCGGGGTCTGCAAAGTGGAATCGACGATGATCTTTATCGGTTGCCGATC
>JAYUCZ010000037.1:0-12228 GCA_043740065.1 Thiobacillaceae bacterium
AGACCTTGAAAAAAACCTTGGGGCAGGGCTCGACGCTTATCTGCGCGACCTCGTTACGCTCGAATCCGAACTCGAAACCATCGCCGCCATTCAGGCCGATATCCGCATCTGGCACCTGAACCGGCACGGCCTGCTACTCGGTCATGCCTATCTGCAAGCCTACCAGCAAGCCAAGCAGCAACAGGGCGCAATCGACTTTACCGATGCCGAATGGCTGGCCTGCAAGCTGCTGCAAAACGAAACGCTCGCCCCGGCCTTGTACATGAAACTGGACGCACGTTATCGGCATTTGTTGCTGGACGAGTTTCAGGACACCAACCCGCTGCAATGGCAGGCGCTGTCCACTTGGCTGTCTGAAAGTAAAGCCGCCGATTCAGCCATGACAGTATTCATGGTGGGCGACCCCAAGCAAGCGATTTACCGCTTCAGGCGCGGCGAGGCACGCATATTTACGGCAGCGGCGGAATTCTTGCAGCAGCATTTTGGGGCGGCGCGGTTTACCAACAACATGACGCGGCGACTCGCGCCGGAAGTGGTGAAAGCATTAAATCCGGTGTTTGCCGGGGAAGACTGGTTTGCCGCGCATGACCATGCCGAGGCGAATGCGCAGCTTGCCGGTGCGGTGCGCTTTGTGCCGGTGCTGGCAGAAAAATCCGCTGCGCAAGAGGGGTACACGTCCGCGCTGCGCAACCCGCTGACAACACCGCTGGACGAATCGGAGGAAAAAGCCGTGCATCGGGAGGCCGAGGAATTTGCACGGGTGTTGAAGGAGGAGGTGATCGGGAAGTGGGCGATTGCGGATGCATCCACACCGATGGCGACTACGTCGCCGCCCCTCACCCCAACCCTCTCCCACGAGGGGAGAGGGAGTAAAAGCGGCAACCGCGCCGCCAGCCCCGGCGACGTGATGGCGCTGGTACGCAAACGCACCCATTTGCAGATTTACGAGCGTGCGCTGGAAGCGGTCGGTATTCCCTTCATTACCTCGCGGCGCGGTGGACTGCTGCACGCACTGGAAGCGCAGGATTTGATTGCGCTGCTGGAAACATTGTTGATGCCGCACGCCAATTTAAAGCTGGCACACACCTTGAAGTGTCCGGTTTTTGATTGCAGTGATGCAGACTTGTTGGCGATTTTTGCCCCCTCTCCCCTCGCGGGAGAGGGCAGGGGAGAGGGGGAAATTCGCGGCTGGGACAGGCTAATCGAAACACCCACCGCCGCCAACATCTCTCCCACGCTCACGCGCGCTTTTCACCTGTTAAGCAACTGGCGCACGCATGTTGGCACGCTGCCGGTTCACGATTTGCTCGACCGCATTTACTTTGCAGGCGATGTCGAAGCGCGGTATAAAGCCGCTGTGCCTGCCGCGATGCGCCCGCTGGTGGCGGCCAATTTACGCGCTTTTATGCAACTGGCGCTGACGCAGGATGGTGGGCGTTACCCGTCGCTGGCGCGTTTTATCCGCGACCTGAAAGCGCTGGTGAACGATGCCGAAGCCGCGCCGGATGAAGGCATTGCGGCGGATGGCGAAAATGCCGTGCGATTGTTGACCATCCACGGTGCCAAGGGGCTGGAAGCGCCGATTGTGTGGCTGCTGGGCGGCACGGATGTTAACCGTGGTGACACTTACGACGTGCTATCGCCGTGGCCGCCCACTTCTTCGCAGCCGGAACATTTTTCGTTGTTTGGCAAAAAAGAAGATCGCGGCGCGTTCCGCGAACCCTGGTTTGCCGAAGAAGAAAAACAAGACCTGCGCGAAGATGCCAACCTGCTGTACGTGGCGCTGACCCGCGCCGAGCAGGCGCTGTTTGTTAGCGGCAACGCCGAGGTGATGAAAAAAACCGGCAAGATGAAATGCGCGTGGCTGGAGCGCGTGGCCAGTGCGTGGGAAAACGCTGCTCTTGCACAAAACCTGCCTGCCGCGCCTGCCAGCCAAGCCATGCCTGCGCTTCACGCGGTGCAAACGATAGACGCACCCGCCATAGGCACACGCGCAGCCGCCAAAGTAGCCAATCAGCAAAGCCATGCCGGGGCCAGCGGCGAGTACTTTCACGCCTGCCTGGAGCACCACGCCCCGCCGGGTAAACCACGCAGCCTGAATGCGCTTGCCGAACGGCTGGGGCTGGATGCCGCCGAATCCACCAGCATGGAAAATCAGGCCAAGGCGCTGATTTCCCTACCCGCGCTACAACGCTTTTTCGACCCCACTTGCTACCAACGCGCAGTCAGCGAGCTGGAAATTCTCGACGCGCAGGGCGACCTCCAGCGCATCGACCGGCTGGTGGAATTGGACGATGCCATCTGGGTGCTGGACTACAAAACCGGCGCAGCCGATGCGCTGCTGGATGCAAACGGCGTGAAAGCCCGCCATGCTGCGCAACTGGATATTTACACCCGCGCCATCTCCACACTGTTCCCAAACAAGCCTGTGCAGGCGGGCATCATCCTGGGCGATGGGCGGCTGATTACGCTGTGAATACCGACAAACCCTTTTCAGAATCCTGCGAGCGCAACAAGGATCCCATTCTCGCCATGTTGCGCGAGGTGTTTCCGGCAGCGGAAAATACAGCGGCGAACGTGCTGGAAATTGGCTCGGGCACGGGTCAACACGCCGTCCATTTTGCGGCGGCCATGCCGCATGTGCAGTGGCAGACCAGCGACCTGCCGGAAAACCATCCCGGCATTTTGGCCTGGCTGAATGAAGCCGCGCTGCCCAATGTGCTGCCTAATCTCTTGCCGCCGATCACGCTGGATGTAAACGGTGACTGGCCCGCACAACAATTTGGCGGCGTGTTTACTGCCAACACCTTGCATATCGTGTCGTGGGATGCGTCGCAAAAACTCATCCAAGGTGCGGCAGGTATTTTGCAGCCCGGTGGCAAGCTGGTGATTTATGGCCCGTTTAATTACGGCGGGCAATTTACTTCCGAGAGCAACGCCCGCTTTGAAACATGGCTAAAAGCCCGCAATCCCGAATCCGGCATCCGCGACTTTGAAGCCGTGACCGCCTGTGCCATGCAAGCCGGGCTGTCACTCAACGCAGACCACGCCATGCCTGCCAACAACCGTTTATTGGTCTTTTACAACCACTGACTTGGCAGGGTTGGAAACTCGGCTATAAAGAAATCTATGAAAATCGCCGAACTCATCCCCCGCTGGGGCAACCATCAACACCCGGATCAAGCGGGCAGGCCATACCGGATGCAGTTGTCGGTGCGCGATGCGGCGCGTCTGGAAGCGCTGCAAATCATGTACCCAGATTGCAGCGAAGAAGAAATCATCAGCGATTTGCTGCACGCCGCGTTAGACGAGCTGGAAGTCGCCATGCCCTATGTACCGGGCAACAAGGTGATTGCCGAAGACGACTTTGGCGACCCGATTTACGAAGACCTCGGCCCCACGCCGCGTTTTTACAGTTTAAGCCACGAGTTAATGCGCAAACTAACCGAAAAAAAACATAACGGCAGCTAGTAAAATAAGGGTTTTCGTCTTTGCGAACCCTTTAGCATGCCCGTCAATCTCAACGCCCCCGATCCCGCTTCCCTGCTCCCCGTTGCCGGGTTAACGCTTGGCATCGCCTCCGCTGGCATCAAAAAACCCGGTCGCCGTGACATTACCCTGATTGAACTCGCGCCTAACTCGACCGTGGCAGGTGTCTTCACGCAAAACCGTTTTTGCGCCGCGCCGGTCACAGTTTGCAAACAGCATTTGCTAAGCGGCAACATCCGTGCGCTGCTCATCAATACCGGCAACGCCAACGCCGGCACGGGTGCGGAAGGTCTGGCACGCGCAAAACAAACTTGTGAGGCCGTGGCAGAACTGTTTGGCCTCGCATCAGAACAGGTGCTGCCTTTTTCCACCGGCGTAATTCTGGAACCGCTGCCCATCGCCAAAATTTTGCCTGCCCTGCCAGATGCCAAGGCCGATCTCGCGGCGAATCACTGGAGCGAGGCCGCGCACGCGATCATGACCACCGACATCGTTGCCAAGGCTGCTTCAACCCAAGCCACAATCGGCGGGAAAACCATCACTGTGACCGGCATGGCCAAAGGCTCGGGCATGATTCACCCCAACATGGCCACCATGCTGGGCTACGTCGCTACCGATGCCGCCGTATCGCAAATGCTGCTGAATCAACTGGTAAAAGAAGTCGCCGACGTATCGTTCAACTGCGTGACGGTAGATGGCGACACCTCCACCAACGACAGCTTCATCCTCATCGCCACCGGACAGGCGGGCAATGCGGAAATTGACGATGCCAACTCTGCCGATTGCGCTGCATTGAAAACTGCGCTGAATGAAGTCTCGATCAAGCTCGCGCAAGCCATGGCACGCGACGGCGAAGGCGCAACCAAGTTCATGACCGTGCAAATTGAAGGCGGGAATAACCACCCAGAGTGCAAGCAAATCGCCTACGCCATCGCGCGGTCGCCATTGGTCAAAACCGCATTCTTCGCCAGCGACCCCAATCTTGGCCGCATTCTGGCCGCGATTGGTTATGCGGGCGTGACTGACCTCGATGTGAACAACATCGAAGTGTATTTAGGCGATGTGCTGGTGGCAGAAAAAGGCGGACGTGCCGCCAGCTATACCGAAGCTGCGGGTGCCGCAGTGATGAAAGAAGCCGAAATCACCATCCGTGTGGTGTTGAATCGCGGCGCGGTCAACGCAACGGTGTGGACTTGTGACTTTTCGTATGACTACGTGAAGATCAATGCGGAATATCGAACGTAAAGTCATTTGCAACAGGCTATTGGCCGCGCTATACTAGCGCCATATACACAGCATGGAATTACGTCCGATGACCATTACCACCGTTTTCATTAACAACCGCACCCAGGCAGTCCGCCTGCCTGCGGATCTTCGCCTGCCGGAAAGCACCAGACAAGTCAGCGTGCGTGCGCTAGGCAAAGAACGCATCATTTCTCCGCTGCAATCAAGTTGGGATAGCTTCTTCCTCGGTGAGGCCGCAGTGTCGGATGATTTTATGGAAACCCGCGCCACACAAGAGCAAGCCGAACGCGAAGTGCTGTAATGCTGAAATATCTGCTCGATACCAATATCGTCATCTATGTCGTCAAGCGTAAACCTGTTGAGGTGCTGGAACCATTCAACGCCCACGCCTCACGGATGGCAATCTCGGTGATTACGCTGGCAGAACTTCTGCACGGCGCAGAAAAAAGTAGCCGCCCTGCCCACAATCTTGCCGTTGTTGAAGATTTTACCAGCCGCCTGGAAGTGCTGCCCTACACCGCAAAAGCCGCACAACATTATGGCGAAATTCGCGCCGCACTGGAGAAAGTCGGCCAACCGATAGGCGTAAATGATCTGCACATTGCCGCCCACGCCCGCAGCGAAGGCTTAACGCTAGTCACCAACAACACCAGCGAATTTTCGCGAGTACCCGCGCTGATGGTTGAAAATTGGCTAACCAGCCGGTAATAAAACATGCGCCAAATATGACCCCACTCGATGCCCTCCTGCCCCGCCTCGCAGACTTGCTCGACCGCCTGGAAGGGGTGCCCGCCGCGCCGCCCGACTGGAAAAAAACGCAGGCCGCCAAGTGGCTACCGACATCCAGGTCTTTCAAACCCATTCCACATCCATACGCCATGCCGTTTGATGCCCTGCACGGCATAGACGTGCAGAAACAAAAAGTGGATGCCAACACCCGCCAGTTCGTCGCGGGAAAATCCGCCAACAACGTATTACTGACCGGCGCACGCGGCTGCGGCAAATCTTCGCTGGTGCGCGCCATGCTCACGCGCTACGGCAAAAAAGGCTTGCGCATGATTGAAGTCGACAAGCGCGGCTTGCTGGATTTGCCGGACATCCTCGCGCAACTGGAAGGGCTGGCGCAGCGCTTTATTTTGTATTGCGACGACCTGAGTTTTGGCGAACACGAAACCGGCTACGCGGAGCTGAAAGCCGCGCTGGATGGCTCGCTGGCCGGGCCTTTGGACAACGTGCTGATCTACGCCACCTCCAATCGCCGCCACTTGCTGCCGGAGTATTACGCCGAGAACGAAGCAACGCTGCATGTGGGTGGAGAAATCCACGCCGCCGAGGCCGTTGAAGAAAAAATTTCGCTCTCGGATCGCTTTGGCTTGTGGGTCAGTTTTTACGCGATGGAACAGGAGGTATATCTGGCCGTTGCCCGCGAATGGGTCGGGCGGCTGGGCGCGAAAGACACCGATTCGGAACACTTCACCCGCGCCGCGTTGCAATGGAGCCTCGCCCGCAGCGCCCGCTCCGGGCGGGTGGCACATCAGTTTGCACGGGACTGGGCGGGGCAGGGAAAATGATGACCAGGGGTCAGGATTCAGGGGTCGGGGGTCAGGGAATAACGGAAGTGGTTGCTGCCGTGCTGACGCGGCCAGACGGCGAGGTGTTGCTGGCGGCGCGACCGGAAGGCAAAGTATATGCGGGCTACTGGGAGTTTCCGGGCGGCAAGGTGGAGGCGGGCGAATCACTGCAAGCCGCACTGGCGCGGGAGTTGAAGGAAGAACTCGGTATTGAAGGCATCCGTGCCACACGCTGGATTACCAAAGTTTTTACCTACCCGCACGCCACCGTGCGGCTGAATTTTTTCCGCGTGTGGGACTGGGACGGCGAGCCACATCCGCACGAGGGGCAGACCTTTGCCTGGTTGAATTTAACCTCGGATAATCCCGCACATCATTCGGTTGAGCCGCTACTGCCCGCGAACTTTCCAATTTTAAAAGCGCTGCAACTGCCGCCGGTGTATGGCATCAGCTACGCCAAATCGCTGGGACGCGAAGTGTTTTTGCAGCGTCTGGATGCGGCGCTGGATAAAGGTTTGAAGCTCATTCAAATTCGTGACAAGGAGTTGCCAGAAGCCGAACGCCTGGAACTGGCGCGTGAAGTCGTCAAACACGCCAAGCCCCACGCCGCGCACGTACTGGTCAACGGCACGCTGGAATTGGCACGTGCGGCAGGCGCACATGGCGTGCATCTCGACAGCGGCGCATTGATGAATCTTGAATCGCGCCCCGATTGCAAATGGGTAGGCGCGTCGTGCCACCACGCCGCCGAACTCGCGCACGCTGCAAGCATCGCCGACTTCGCCATGCTCTCTCCGGTATTGCCCACCGCCAGCCACCCCGGCGAACCCTCGCTGGGCTGGGCGGCGTTCGCGCAACTGGCCGCACAATCGCCCATCCCGGTGTATGCGCTGGGCGGCGTTAACTGGCCGGACGTGGACACTGCCCGCGAACACGGTGCGCACGGCATTGCCATGTTGCGCGGAGCGTGGCATTGATGCAGCTGCGCGGAGCGTGGGCATGAAGCCACTCGCCGCCCCCATCCTGATTCTGGCTGCACTGGCCGCGCTCGCCATCTGGGGCGCACGTCAACAAACACAGCCCGAGCACGCTACCGAAACGCTTACCGAAACTCACTGCACCAATCCGCTCGCAGGCTGCACATTCATGCACCACGGCACGCCTGCCCAGTTGCGCTTTTCCGCGCAGCCAGAAGCCCTCAAGCCATTTAGCATTTATCTTGCGCACCCGCTGGTAAAAAAAGCCTCGGCCTCATTCCAGATGGCCGACATGAACATGGGCTTTAATCGTTATGACTTTAAACCGCAAGCCAAGGGCGAATGGGCAGCGAATGTCACGCTGCCGGTTTGTACCGCCAGCCGCGTGGACTGGATTGCGGAACTTGCGCTGGATGGTGCGTTCTACCGCCTGACATTTACCACCCAGAAATAAGCCGCTGTCACGCGTTTGTCACACGGAAGTCTATAATTGAGGCCATTAAAAGGAATCCCCATGCCAGCAGAACATACCCTTAAGCAATTTGACCTCGAGCTGGAAAGCGTCCGCGCCAATGTCCTCAAAATGGGCGGGCTGGTCGAAGAGCAAATCACTCGTGCGGTCGAGGCACTCACCACCGGCAACATGGTTCTGGCCGATGATGTCATCGCTGAGGATCACAGTGTCAACGCCATGGAAGTGCAGCTAGACGAAGAAGTCGCCCACATCATCGCGCGCCGCGCACCCGCCGCATCCGACTTGCGCATGTTGATGATGGTGGTTAAAACCATTACCGACCTGGAACGCATCGGCGACGAAGCCGCCAAGATTGCGCGCATGGCCAAGCACATCCACAAGAGCGAGCGCCTGGCTACACCGCGCTTTAACGAAGTCAAATACATGTCCTCGCTGGTGCTGGACATGCTGCGCAAAGCGCTCGACGGTTTCGCCCGGCTGGATGCCAGCAACGCCGCCGCCATCGCCCGCCAGGACGACGAAGTGGACGAAGAGTTCCGCCTCAACCTGCGCCACCTCATCACCTTCATGATGGAAGACCCGCGCACCATCAGTGTTTCCATCGATATTTTGTTCGTGGTCAAAGCCATCGAACGCATGGGCGACCACGCCAAAAACATGTCCGAATACGTGGTGTACATGGTTAAAGGCAAAGACGTGCGCCACACCTCGCCGGAAGAACTGGAAAGAGAACTGATGTAATTTTTCGCTACACGCTGATTTGATATTCCGTTACACGGAAATGACAACGGGCTCGCAAGAGCCCGTTTGTTTTTTGGCCAGTCGGCCAAGTAATTAGGAAACTGTAGTCCGTCCGCAATGCTGTTCCAACAAGGACTTATGAAGCCGTCGCCCCCTGTCATGCTCGCTCAAAACATGGCAAATAGCACCAGTTCTGCTCCGTTGCGCCAAATGGTTAACGGTAGCTTTGATTTAGGTAACACTTTGGAGAGGGACATCTGCATATCATCCGGAGACATAATGCTTTGATCTCCAACGCGCAAAATAACGTCACCTTGTTGCACTCCCGCCTTTTCTGCCACCGACCCTGGAATTACTGCCACCACGTACGCACCACGCGCTGATCCCATTTTCAAGGTATCGGATAGCTGCCTCGTAACAGGAATGTTCTGAATGCCAAGCCTTACGGGAGAGGCATTTGTTGTTGTCGTCGCGGATGTTGTGTCTGAACTGGCATTAGTGCATTGAAATTCTTTTGTGACAAGAAACCGAGCACAACCACCACCAATTCCGCCAAATTGATTACATACTCTGGTAGTTCCGCCAAATGCTTCTGCCGCCGAGTAACCCCAAGCATTGCAGCGTTTAATGGCTATATCGGTACCTTGCTGTTCGTTAAGTACAGGCGCTTCCAGCTCACCATATTCATAAGATAAGCGGATAACACCATCCGAACGACTCCCGCCAGTTGCAGACCAGTTTTTTGTTGTGGCGCAACCAAAAATCAGGGCGGTTAATAAAATTACTGGAATAACTATTCTATTCATTTGCCTATTCCTTAAGCTTATATAACGCCACGGCATTCCAGTCTCACTTACTCGGCGGCACATACCCCGCAACCTGATCGCCACCCGCACCGAAGAAATATTGTTCCAGTTGCGTCATCAGATATTTGCGTGCCTGGGGGTCGGCGAGGTTGAGGCGGTTTTCGTTGATGAGCATGGTTTGGTGACGCGTCCAGGCACTCCAGGCTTCTTTGGATACGCTGTCGAAAATCTTTTTGCCGAGATCACCGGGCACGGGGGCGAAGGCCAGGCCTTCGGCTTCGCGGCCAAGTTTGATGCAGTTCACCATGCGGGTCATGTTTTGCTCCTTCTGATTTCAATGGGCGTTAGTTTAACGGTTGCTGTGGGGATTATGGGCTCTCCCCCTCTCCCCGACCCTCCCCCACAAGGGGGGAGGGGGAGAAGGTTTTCTCGATGCGTTTGGCAAACACGCTCATTTCCTTGGCGGCTTGTTTGTCGCCTTTGGCTTCGGCGACCTGTATGCCTTGCTGGTACGCCGCCAGTGCGGCTTGCGCATCGCCGGATTCATTCAGCGCCTTGCCCAGCAGTTTCCACGCAGCGGAATATTTTGGGTCGTGTTCGACGGCTTTTTGCAGGTGCGGCACGGCTTTGGTGGCATCGCCTGCACCAAGGTAAGCGTTGCCAAGGGTAAAGCGCAGCAGGGCGTTATCGCGTCCGGCAGCGAGCATTTTCTCGAAGTTTTCGATGGCCGCACTCATGAGCGCCAGAATGTCCGCGTCAGCAGCACAAAGAAGGTAAACAGTTCCAGCCTGCCTAACAGCATGGCAAAGCTGCACACCCAGGTTTGAAAGTCGGTGAGGATGGCGTAGGTGGTGGCAGGGCCCACCAGGTTAAGGCCGGGGCCGGTATTGTTGATGCTGGCGATGACGGCGGTAAAGCTGGTCAGAAAATCCAGGCCGCTGGCGGTCATCAGCAGGGTCATCACCACCACGCTAACTAGGTAAAGAAACAGGTAGGCCAGCACGGCGTAGATGATGTTGTTGGGTACGACCATGCCCTGCAATTTGACCGGCAGGATGGCGTTGGGATGAATCAGCCGCGCCATTTCGCGCACGCCCTGTTTAAACAGCAGCATGGCGCGAACCATTTTGATGCCGCCACCGGTGGAGCCGGAGCTGGAGGCAAAACACGATAGCAACAGCATCAGCAGCGGGGCGAAAATTGGCCACAGGTTGTAGTCGGTGCTGGCGTAACCGGTGCTGGTGGCGATGGAGACGGTGTTGAACAGGCTGTAGCGCAGGGCGGTGAAGATGTCCGGATAAACCTTCCACCACCACAGATAAACGGCGATCAGCAGCACGCTACCCAACGTCACAATCCAGAAAGCATGGGCTTCGCTGTCGGCGAAATAGGCGCGCAAACTGCGGCTGCGGAAAGCCAGAAAATGCGTGGCGAAGTTGACCCCGGCAATCAGCATGAATACCACCGCGACCATTTCGATCAGCGGCGAGTTGAAGTAGCCGAAGCTGGCATCGTGGCTGGAAAATCCGCCCAACCCCATGGTGCTAAAGCTATGCACCAGCGCGTCGAACTTGCTCATGCCCGCCGCCCAGTAGGCCAGAAAGCACGCCAGGGTAATGCCCGCATACACCAGCCACAGCCCCTTGGCGGTTTGCGCGATGCGCGGGGTCAGTTGCGAATCCTTCATCGGGCCGGGGGTTTCGGCCTTGAACATCTGCCGTCCACCGATGCCCAGCAGCGGCAGGATGGCGACGGCCAGCACGATCAAACCCATGCCGCCTACCCACACCAGCTCGGCTCGCCACAGATTGATGGAGGGCGGCAGTGTATCCAGCCCGGTCAAAATGGTAGAACCAGTGGTGGTCATGCCTGACACGGCTTCAAAATAAGCGTCGGTAAATGACAGGTCGGGGAAGTAAATCAAAAATGGCAGGGTGGCAAACGCGGGCAAGCCCGCCCACACCAGCGCCACCAGCAGAAAGCCGTCCTTGATTTGCAGCTCGCGCTTTTTATGCTGGGTGGCCAGCCACATCAGCAAGCCGGACGTAAAAGTAATGATAAACGCTTCGTCGTAAGCGGTTTGCGCAGCGTCGTCATAATATAGCGCTGCCGCGACAGGCAACAACAGGGCGAAGGCGAATATCAATACCACCAGACCCAGCACATGGATGATGGGTAAAACGCGGTTCATATAAAGCCGACGCTGGCCTGAAAGAGTTTTTCCACCTTGGGAATAATGCGCTTGTTGAGCACGAACAAAATGACGTGGTCTTCGGACTGGATGAGCGTGTCGTGGTGGGCGATGATGACTTCTTCGCCGCGAATAATGGCACCGATGGTCGCGCCTTCTGGCAGGGCGATTTCTTCAATGCGATGGCCGACCACCTTGGAGTTTCTGGCATCGCCATGCACCACCACTTCCAGCGCTTCGGCGGCACCGCGCCGCAGGGAATGCACCACTGCCATGTCACCGCGCCGAATCTTGGATAGCAGCGGCCCCAGCGTGGCCTGGGCGGGCGAGATGGCGATGTCGATTTCGCCGCCCTGCACCAGATCGACATAAGACGAGCGATTAATCAGCGACATGACGCGATGCGCGCCCATGCGCTTGGCCAACAGCGAGGCCATGATGTTGTCTTCGTCATCGTTGGTCAGCGCGCAAAACACGTCCATATCCTGCACGTTTTCTTGCGCCAGCAATTCTTCATCGGTGACTTCGCCCTGCAACACCAGGGTGTGGTGCAGGTCGGCGGCAAGCTGGATGCAGCGTTGCTTGTTGTGGTCGATCAGTTTGACTTCGTAATGGCTTTCCAGCTTCTCGGCAAGCCGCTTGCCGATGTTGCCGCCGCCGGCAATCATGACGCGGCGCACCGGACGGTCGAGCTGCCGCAGTTCACGCATCACGCCGGGAATATCTTCTTTTT
>JAYUCZ010000038.1:0-5231 GCA_043740065.1 Thiobacillaceae bacterium
AAGTGCGCACGGTTGGTGCGGAAAATAGCTCAAACCATGATTCTGCCAGTAACCATGTGGAAATTACCGGCAAATTGATCGGGACGTTCAGTGCATTCGCGGCTGGCAGAAATGGCAGTGCGGCGCATCGTCGAACATTTCGCGCAGGTAGCGGGTTTCCACATGCACCAGGCGTTGGTGGTCGCCGGCTTCCAGATAAATGTCCGGCATGGCCATCAACGCGTCGTCCCAGACCATTTCCACGCCCCAGGCATTGGGCAGGCCGGGAATCACGCCGGGTTCGCAGTCGCCAAACAGTTGGCTGACCTTGTTTTCATCCGCCAGACTAAATTGCACGCCGTGATCCAGCCCCAGCTTGCCCAAATGGACTTCGCGGTTGGCCGGAATCACTGCGACCATCTGGCAATCACGGCCTTCCAGTAACACGCCTTTTGCCAGCCGGGCGGGATCAAGCCCGGCGGCGCGTGCGGTTTCGGCGCTGGTTTGCGAGTGCGGGTGCGACACAATATCAAAGGGAATCAGATGGGCATCGAGATAGCGCTCGATGCGGTGCAGTGCGTTCATGATGGTCTCCTTGTGCAGACACAATGGGTCAACT
Source organism: Thiobacillaceae bacterium (assembly GCA_043740065.1). GTDB lineage: Bacteria > Pseudomonadota > Gammaproteobacteria > Burkholderiales > Thiobacillaceae > UBA6918. Next base: position 599 of record JAYUCZ010000038.1, read on the forward strand.
CAATATAGCCCATCGAAATGCCAAAACTGGTTTTGTTCATGTGTTTACCCATAATGTGGTGAACGCATTTCTATCCATGGAAGTCTTCAATTGAAGCCCCTTTATCCTTCCTTTTTTATCCTGATTGCCCTTACCGGCGGCTTGGCTATTCTCAGTTCCACGTTATCCAAAACGCCGGTGCTGCCGCTGTTTGCGGTTTCGCTTGGTGCCAGCCCGGCAGAAATCGGCTGGATCGTGATTGCTTCCACCATTCCCGGCGTGCTGGTCAGTTTTCCGGCCGGTGCGCTATCGGACACCCTTGGCAAGCGCAGGGTGTTACTGGCCTCGCTGGTGGTATTTGCCACCGCGCCATTTTTATATCTGTTTGTGGAACACGTCTGGCAACTGATGGCAGTACGTTTTTATCACGGGTTTGCCACCGCTATTTTTGGCACGGTCGCCAGCGCCGCCATTGCCGAACGTTACACCGCAGACCGTGCGGCACGACTCTCGGCTTATTCCTCGATCACCATCGTAGGGCGTTCAGTTGCGCCGTTTTTGGGTGGCTTGTTGATTTCCCTGTCGAGTTTTGGCGCGGTTTATGTGGCCTGTGCGATCAGCGGCGTGCTGGCTCTGGCAGCAGGGTCGTTGCTGCACCCGCAGGGGGTACGCCGCCAGACGCTCGCCCTTCGGGCGGTCTTAGCGCAGCGCGACGGCACGCCACCGCCAGTCGCCAAGCTGGAATTGCCGCACTTCTGCGCCAGTCTTAAAACCGTGTTGCGCGATCGGGACATCATGCTGGTGAGTCTGGTTGAGGCCGCTCAGTATCTGGTGTTTGGGGCAATCGAGGCTTTTCTGGCGTTGTATGCTGCGTCGCTGGGTATTCCGGCCTGGCAGATTGGCATCATATTGGGCGTGCAACTGGTCAGCATCGTGTTTGCCAAGCCGCTGATGGGCAAGGTGTCAGACCGGGTTGGGCGCAAGCGGGTCATCGTACCCGGGCTGCTGATTGGTGCGGCCAGCATTGTGTTGTTGCCACATTTTGATAGTTTCATCGGCCTGAGCGTACTGAGCCTGGTGTTTGGACTGGGCTTTGCCACAGTAACGTCCTCCACCGCCGCACTGGTGGCCGATTTGACCCAAAACGGGCAATACGGCTCGTCGATGGGCGTGCTGCGCACGGTAATGGATGTCGGGCAATCCATCGGCCCGGTGCTGACAGGCTGGATGGTTGGGGTGGAGGGCTATGGCAGCGCGTTTACCCTGCTGGCGGTGATACTGGTTTTAGCGGCAGTGATGCTGGGTACGGCGTTCAGAAAATAATCCGGTTTTAACTGCGCTGTTCATTCGCGGCTGCAAAGAATGACAGCTTGACGACGGGGATAGCGGGGCTATACATAAAGCCACTCGGTGTCGTTGCGGGGGTGTCATGAAACGCAAATTATTTATGGTGGGCTTTGCCATGATGGCCGGGTTGCCGTATGCCGTGTGCGCCAAGGGCGGAGGCAAGGAAAATCTGGCGCAGTCTTATTCCTCATGGAATGGCAGTTACATGCCGCATTACGGTAGCGAGGGGGCAGCGTACCCCTTGATGGATCATCTGTATGTCGCGCCTGCCGCTTACCGGGATGCCGCTCCAAACAAGTGGAGGCTGGGGTTTATTGTGCCGCGCGCTGAAATGATGGGCGCAACCGATCCGCTGATGGGCGGGGATACCCGGGTGGGTGTCAGCATGAAGCTGGAATTCTAATTTTTACTTGAGGTTGCTGGACGCATACAGCAGCGCCTTGCCGCCGACAAAACTCACGTTGACCGAACGTTTCTCATCGCCCCACTGGCAGTTGCGTACGCCCATCACATCGTCGCATTTCTCCGGCGCGCCAAGCAGTGTGGTGACTTCATCGTAAGGCATGCCCACAGCGATCTTGTTGTAATTTTCCAGGCTAAGCTTGCTGCAGCCGAGCATTACCAGCAGCAGGCTTATACCCAGAACGATTCTGGTTTTCATGTAGGCTCCCATTGGGTAAAAAAACCTTGGGTAAAAAACCTTGGGTAAAACAAGATACCCCGGCGGTTTTAAGCGGCCAGACCCTTGGTGAGCAGTGCCGCAACGGTCTCATTCAGGTCGGTCTGGTTGGCTTGCGCCAGTGCCTGAATCTGCTTCACCAGTTCGCCGTCCAGCTTGACGGCAAATGGCACCAAACCCTTTTCCTGATCCAGTTTGCGCTGTTCGCGGCGTGCGGTTGCCGCGTTGGCGGCCGCACCAAAGCGATCCGGCGTACCAGCCTGACGCATTTCGCTGTTGAGTTTAAGTCCGGCGTTTTTGGCGATGTCGGTTCTTTTCATGGGATTTTCCTGTCGATTGATGGCTATCTTGGGCCGTCCTGGCCGCAAACAGCCGACAGCATAAGCCATGCCGCGTACAATCGCTGCCTGAATTTTATTCGAGTCCTGCCCATGGCGCTGAAAGCCACCATCTACAAAGCCGATCTGCAAGTTGCCGACATGGACAGGCACTACTATGCCGACCACGCGCTGACCATCGCCCGCCATCCTTCAGAATCCGACGAGCGCATGATGGCGCGGGTGCTGATGTACGCGCTGTACGCGCAAGAAGGCATTGCCTTTACCAAAGGCCTGTTCGATGTGGACGAACCCGAAGTGTGGGTCAAGGATTTAACCGGCGAAATCAAACTCTGGATCGACATCGGCCAGCCCGACGATGCCCGCCTGCGCAAAGCCTGCGGACGCGCCGACCAGGTGGTGGTGTTGTGTTACAGCAGCAGTAGCTATGTGTGGTGGAAGCAGATCGAAAGCAAACTTGCGCGACTGAACAATTTAACGGTGCTGCAATTGCCCGCCGAGACCAGCCAGGAACTCGCCGCGTTAGTCGAGCGCACCATGCAACTGCAATGCATGGTGCAAGATGGCGAAGTGTGGATCAGCACCGAAGGTGCGCGAGTGCAGGTTGAGTTAAAAAGCCTGAAAGCGGGAGTCAAGTAGCCGCTGCATCGGTCTCGCGCCACATGCCCAGCAGTTGACCCAGCTTCACCGGTTGGTCTTCGCGCATGGCGCTGTCCAGTTGCATGGCGTGTTCGCCAAACAGCAAAATCACCGTTGAACCCATATTGAAGCGCCCCATTTCCATGCCGCGTTCCAGCGTGATGTTGGCATCGGTTTTTTGCGTATCGACGGGCTTTGCGCCGGGCAACCAGGGTGGTGCAATCGCGCCGTCCCAAACCGTTTCCATGCTGCCGACAAACAGCGCACCCACCAGTATCACTGCCATAGCACCGTGTGCGGTATCGAAGATGCACACCAGACGTTCGTTGCGCGCAAACAAACCCGGCACCTGGCGGGCGGTGGCGCAGTTGACGCTGAACAGCCGCCCCGGCACAAACAGCGTGCGGCGCAAACGTCCGGCATCGGGCATGTGGATGCGGTGATAGTCACGAGGCGAAAGGTAAATGGTGGCGAACGTGCCGTTGGTAAATTCTGCCGCCAGCGCAGTGTCGCCTGCTAGCAGGGATTCCAGCGTGTAATCGTGGCCCTTGGCCTGGAAGATGCGGTTGCCATCAATCGCCCCGGCCTGGCTGACCGCACCATCCACCGGGCAGGCCAGTTGCCGGTCGCCAGTGACAATGCTGCGCATGCCGGGTTTGAGCGCACGGGTAAAAAATTTGTTGAAACTGGCGTAGGCGGAAACATGGCTATCTGCCGCCTCATGCATATTGACGCGAAAGTGACGGACGAAAGTTGTGATCATCCAGTGCGTTAGTGCGCCCATTTGCAGGCGCGTCAGCAACCACATCAGGCGCGATAAGAAATGATGCGGTAACGGATACTGCAACAGGGCAAACAGACGTTCGTTCATACAGGTTTACTGGGCGGGTGCGAGGAAGTCGGCGATGTTAACCCGCCGCGTCCGCGCTGTCTTGCTGCCATGCGCTGGCATCTATGGTTTCCTGATAAGCGTGCCAGGTTGCGTGGCCGATCAGCGGCAACAGTACGATAAATCCCACAAACGCCGTGGCAAAACCTAACAGCACAGACAGCCCGATCAGGCTTGCCCACAGCAGCATGGGTTTCTTGTTGCGCAGCACCGCGTTAATGCTGGTGACGGAGGCGCTGATGGCATCCACCTTGCGATCCAGAATCATCGGCAGCGAGAACGCGCTGACCGAGAAAACGACGGCGGCAAAAAACGCACCCACCAGACTGCCCAAACCCAGAAACGGCAAGAGTTCCGTGATGTGCGGATTGGCTTCCTGCGGGAAAAACACATACATGGTGGTGGCCGCCCGCGCCCACACCAGCAGCACCACCAGCAGGACAATGCCCAGCACCAGCAATTCCTTGAGGTGATACTTGCCATCGCGCAGACAATAGCCCATCACCGGAACCAGCCCGCGACCAAGTTGGCGGCTGATGGAATACAGCCCCACCGCCAGCACCGGGCCGATAAACACAAAGCCCGTTGCCAGGCCGAGATACAACGCCATCGTGCCAAATCGCCAGGTCAACAGCGCGATCGCCACGTTTAATGCCGCCAGCGCCAGCCCGTAAGTCAGGGAGAGGCGCGGCGCACGTTGCATATCCGCCCAGCCCAGGCGTAACCAACGCAGCGGCGCGGTTATTTCCAGCGTGTTGCAGG
>JAYUCZ010000039.1:0-5230 GCA_043740065.1 Thiobacillaceae bacterium
ATCCGTCGCATCAACCTGCCGCCAATGGAGCATAAAGACATCCACCGCATGGTGTATGACATCATGAACGACAGCCAGCGCAAGGTGTACGAAGAAAATCTGGAAGTGGATTTTTCTTTTGAAATCCCCACGCTGGCGCGTTTTCGGGTTAATGCGTTCAACCAGCAAAATGGTGCGGCGGCGGTATTACGCACCATTCCTTCCAAAGTGCTCTCGCTCGAAGAGCTGGGCTGCCCAGCAGTATTCAAGGAAATCTCCAATCAGCCGCGTGGCATCGTGCTGGTCACCGGCCCAACCGGCTCGGGCAAATCCACCACGCTGGCGGCGATGGTTGACTATGTTAACGACAACGAATTCGCGCATATCCTGACCATTGAAGACCCCATCGAATTTGTCCATCAAAGCAAAAAATGCCTGATTAACCAGCGTGAAGTCGGCTCGCATACGCATTCGTTCTCCAACGCGCTGCGCTCGGCGCTACGCGAAGACCCGGACGTGATTCTGGTCGGCGAAATGCGCGATCTGGAAACCATCCGCCTGGCGTTGACTGCGGCGGAAACCGGCCACTTGGTGTTTGGCACGCTGCACACCTCATCCGCTGCCAAGACCATCGACCGTGTGGTGGACGTATTCCCCGCCGCTGAAAAGGAAATGGTGCGTTCGATGTTGTCCGAATCATTACGCGCCGTCATTTCGCAAACCCTGCTCAAAACCAAGGATGGCAATGGCCGCGTGGCCGCGCACGAAATCATGATCGGTACGCCCGCCATCCGCAATCTGATCCGCGAGGGCAAAGTCGCGCAGATGTATTCGTCCATCCAGACCGGCGGCAACCTGGGTATGCAAACGCTGGATCAGTGCTTGCTGGATTTGGTGCGGCGCAATGTAGTGGCCGTTAACGAGGCACGCCCGCGCGCCATGAACAAGGATGCCTTCGGGGGCTAGCCAGACATGAATGCAGAAAAAACCGTCCACGACCTGCTCCGCCTGATGTTGGCGAAGAGTGCTTCCGACCTGTTTATCACCGCAGGCTTTGCGCCCGCCATCAAGGTCGATGGAAAAATCACGCCGGTATCCAACCAGACGCTGACCCCCGCGCATACGCGCGAGCTGGCCAAGTCCATCATGAACGAAAAGCAATGGGCCGCGTTCGATGCCACCAGCGAATCCAACTTCGCGATCTCCCCCCCTGATATTGGCCGCTTCCGCGTCAACGTATTTATTCAGCAGGGGCGCGTGGGCATGGTGCTGCGTACCATCAACACCATCATTCCCAAGTTTGAAGAACTGAATCTGCCGCCGGTTTTGCGTGACATTGCCATGGTCAAGCGCGGGCTGGTGGTGTTTGTCGGCGGCACCGGCTCGGGCAAATCCACTTCACTGGCCGCCATGGTCGGGCATCGCAACGAACATGCCGCCGACCACATCATCACGGTGGAAGACCCGATCGAATACGTGCATGAACACCGGAAATCCATCATCACCCAGCGCGAAATCGGCATCGACACGGAAAACTGGTTTTCGGCGCTGAAAAACATGCTGCGCCAGGCACCGGATGTCATTCTGATCGGCGAAATTCGTGATCGCGAAACCATGGAATACGCCATCACTTTCGCCGAAACCGGCCACTTGTGCCTGTCCACCCTGCACGCCAACAGCGCCAACCAGGCGCTGGATCGCATCGTCAACTTCTTCCCGGAAGAAAAGCGCGATCAGTTGCTGATGGACTTGTCGCTTAACCTCAAGTCGTTTATTTCACAGCGCCTGATTCCACGCCGTGGCATAGCCGGGCGGATTGCCGCTGTCGAAATTTTGCTTAACTCGCCACTGATTTCAGACCTGATTTTTAAAGGCCAGGTGCACGAAATCAAGGAAATCATGGCCAAATCCCGTGAGCTTGGAATGCAGACCTTCGACCAGGCGTTATTCGACCTGTTCGAAGCGGGTCATATCTCCTACGAGGATGCTTTGCGCAACGCCGATTCGCTCAACGACCTGCGCCTTAAAATCAAACTACACAGCCATGAATCCAGAGGCAAAGACTTGATGACCGGGCTGGATCATCTGGATATTGTTTGAATCAGGTTTGAACAAAGCGGGCAAGAGGAAAACAACATGGGGTTTCCTCCTGTCCTCTTGTCCTCCTTGTTAAGTGAACTAGCGGTTAGAACCTTCCACCAATTTGTATTCCAGCAACCTGCATTCCAGCGCACCATTGAACAGCGGGGTTTTTTTGCTGGCTGACAGGTGAATCAGCTTGGGTAAATTCGGGTCGGCGCTGATGATGTAGGCACGCCAGTTGGCAAAACGCTGTTTCAACACATCGCCTAGTTGCGGGTAAAACGCCGCCAGCGCATCTTCCTCGCCCAGCCGCACGCCATACGGCGGATTCATTACCAGCACACCGCCCTCTTCGGGCGGGTCGATGTCGAGAATGTCGTATTTGGACAGCTTGACCGCATCACGCAAGCCTGCGGCCTTGAGGTTGGAGTCCGCATCGCGCAACGACGCGCCCATCACATCGCTGCCATAAATTTTCAGTTCTCGAGTCGGCTGACAGGCCGTCTGCGCGTCCGCCTTCATGCTTTTCCAGGCTTTGAAATCCATGCGCAACATGCGCTCGAAAGCAAAATCGCGTCCCAGCCCCGGCGCAATGTTGAGCGCCATTTGCGCGGCTTCCATCAAGAACGTGCCGCTGCCGCACATCGGGTCGTAGAGCGGCTCGTCGGTTTTCCAGCCGGTCAATTTCAAAATGCCGGCGGCGAGATTTTCGTTAATTGGTGCCAGCCCGGCCTGTTTGCGCAAGCCGCGTTTGTACAGCGACTCGCCCGAGGTATCCAGATACAGCATGTAGCGGTTGTCGGTTAAAAATGCGTGGATGCGCACGTCAGGATGCAGGTTTTGCACATTCGGGCGTTCGCCAACTTCAGTGCGAAAACGGTCGCAAATCGCGTCCTTGATTTTAAGCGTGATGAAATTCAGGCTTTTTAGCGGCGAGTCTTGCGCCACCACCTTGACGGAAATCGTGCGCGTGACTTCGAACCATTTGTGCCAATAAACCGCCAGCGCGCCCTGATAAATATCTTCTTCGTTTTGATATTTGCCCGCCGATACCCGCAGCAAAATGCGCGTGGCGATACGCGAATGCAGATTGGCCGCGTAGCACACCGTCATCGGCCCAAAAAAGGTAATGCCGCCGCTGGTTTTTTCCAGATTTTCTGCACCGATGGCGAGCAGTTCTTCCATCAGCGGATTTTCCAGCCCGCGCGGGCAGGTGGCGAAGAACTGTTCTACGCGCTCGGGCTGGCTGTCCCGATAGGAAAACTTTTCTTGCGCACGCGGCTTGCCACGCGGTTCATGTTCTTGGGAGCGCGGGCTGCGCGGGGGCTCCTGACGCGGTGGCGCGGCATGGGCGCGCCCGGGGTGATCAGTGCGCTCGTCAGCACGCGGGCTGCGGCTGCGCGGGCGATCCTGGCTGGTGTGGCCGGGCGCATCCGGGCGTGCCCTGCGTGGCGGGTGGCTATCTTGCGCAAACTTATCCTGGCCTGCGGGGTTTCTGCGGCGCGTATCAGAAGCGGATTCATCCCGTTTTGAATAACTTTCTCGTTCAACGCGATCACGCGGTGCGTCTGTGCGCTGCGCGTCGCTACGCGGGGGCGCTTTGCCATACGGCACGGATTTGGTTCTGGCAGGACGCGTATCTTCGCTGGGTTTCGGCGCAAAGGTGGGGGCTTTCTTGCTACGATCGCGCTCCATGTTGGCCTTGCGCGAAGTCATCGGGCGCTTCCCATGACGCTGGGTTTCCGCGTCCGGAGTGCGTGCGGCTATGCCTTTAACAATCGAGAGCGTGCCGCGCTTTTTAGGGGGGTTTTCCATCTCAGAATGCCGGTTTCAACACAGCCAGCGCCACCACTGCAAGCAACAGCAGCACCGGGATTTCATTAAACCAGCGGAACCACACATGACTGCGGTTATTGATGCGCAACTGGAACTTTTTCAACAAACTTTTGCAGGCGTGATGGTAACCAATCAGCAACACCACCAGCGCTACCTTGATCCACAACCAGATAGGAGTCGGCAGCCAGTACTCCACCCACAACCAAATGCCCGAAGCCAGCGCCAACAGCATAATGGGCGTGACAAACCGGTACAATTTCTCGGCCATGAACAACAGTCGCTTATACGCCACCTCGTTCGATTCCACCGCCAGATTGACAAAGATGCGCGGCAAATAGAACAGCCCCGCAAACCAGCTCACCATCATCACGATATGAAAAGTCTTGATCCACAACATGACACAACCCGATAACTCAAAGCCGCATTCTACCTTGTCAGCCACAACCGACACCGCATCCGCACGCGCCATCCGCCTGTTGCGCAAGCACGGCATTAGCCTGTTGTTGCTGGGCGCGATTGCCTACCTGTGGTTTCGTCCACCCGCCAGCGTCACCGAAATCAACCACCCGGCGGGCGAGTGGGCAGTGCAATTAACCGACGGCCGCAGCCTGACTTCGCAACAACTCAAAGGCAAAGTCGTACTGGTTAATTTTTGGGCAACCTGGTGCCCGTATTGCCGCAAGGAAAAACCGGCGATTGATTCGTTCTGGCAAAGCTACCAGGCACGCGGCTTTGAAGTGATTGCTGTCAGCGTCGATGACCCGCCAGAAAAAATCGCCGCCTGGATGCAGGACAAGGACTACCGCTTTATGGCCGCGCCCACCAACGCCTCGGTGACTGCCGCCTTCGGCAACGTCAGCAGCGTGCCAACCTCGTTCATCGTCGATGCAAACGGCAACATCCGCCACAAAATTGCCGGGCAGGTGCATTACGCCCGCCTGGAAAAACTCGTTGTTCCTTTATTGCCCAAAACCCAGCGGCTTGCCAAGACCAAACAACCATGACCGAATCCCGCCTGACCGAACTGGAAACCAAACTGGCGTTCGCCGAAGATTTAATCGACGCGTTAAATCAAACCGTCATCCGCCAGCAACAGCAAATGGACAGCTTGCAGGATCAGTTGCGCCTGTTGCACCAGCAAATGCGTGATCGCCCATCTGGCGAAGCGCCCAATATGCGGGATGAAATGCCACCGCATTATTAAGAAAATACGCACCGTTCTTCCCCCTTGATAAAGGCTATGTCCCAATTCCCTGTTGAAACTGTCCTGTTCTCCCGATAGCTGAAACAAAACAAGCGGTTGGCGTGATATTTTTTCCGAGGCGCTCGATCA
>JAYUCZ010000040.1:0-5211 GCA_043740065.1 Thiobacillaceae bacterium
GGGATTTCCAGCCCCATGGTGTGTTTACCGGGTATGGCTTCCACCACGCGTATGCTGACCACCGACAAGTTACGCGCCAGGTCTTTGGATAAATTAACGATCTGGCTACCTTTAACGCCAATCGCGGGTTCGATCTCATAACGTGTAATCACCGGACCGGGCGAGGCCGACACGACCTTGACCTCCACGCCAAATTCTTTCAGCTTGCGCTCGATCATCAGCGAGGTGTATTGCAGCGCTTCCTTGCTGGCTGGCTCGATGGCCTCGGTCGCCGCATCCAGCAAATGCAGCGGCGGCAGCGGCGAGTCGGGCAGTTCTTTAAACAGCGGCGCTTGTTTTTCGGCCTCGATGCGCGACGATTTTGGTACTTCCTTGACCACTGGCTCGATTCTGATGGGGACGGCGATATCGAGTTTTTTCTTTTCAACCGCAACGACATCATCGCGCTGTTGCAGCGCGACCTGGCCGATTTTCTCGTCACGCCTGCGCTGGATGTAGGCAATCGTTCCCCAAACCCCGCGTTCAATGGCTGCGCCCACCCATTCCGCCATTTTCAACCAGGAAATACCGGTGTACAGGCTAAAGCCAATCGCCATGCCCACCAGCAGCAACAGCGTTGCGCCGGTAAATCCAGTCAGGGAAATCAGCAACGCATCCAACCCCTGCCCCAGAATGCCGCCCGCGCCCTGCGGCAAGCCAGACAGGCTCCACAAACGAACCGACTCCAGTGCGGCGCTGGCTAGCAACAGCAAAATAAATCCGCCCAGCCCCACCCAGCGTTGGCGCGGATGCGTCAACGGCACTTCGTCCAGATGGCGGAATGTTCGAATGGCATAAGTCACCGCCAACATCACCAGCCACCAGGCCGAGTAACCCAGCAGCCCCAGCAACAGATCGGACAACCATGCGCCCAGATTGCCTGCCACATTCTGCATGGGCGTATCGCTGCCCGAAGCAAAAAATCCCGGGTCAGACAGCGCATGGCTAAACAGCATGGCCATCAAAAACACCGCCGCTACCAGCACGGCAATCGCACGCGCCTCGCGCAGCAGCCGCAACATGCGCGGCGGCATAGGCGCGGACATGACCGTGGTGGAGCTACGTTGCCTGGACGACCTGGCTTGGGACATAAACAGGTGGGTTAACCTTGAATTAAGCAAGTACGCCATTATATCCACGTGAGCCTTGTTACCATGCAGGACGAACTGGCAACGGTCTTGTAAAATCCACTCCTAATCTATTATTCACGTCACGCAAAGAACCCATGACCACCAAACACGCAAAACTCCTTATCCTTGGCTCCGGTCCCGCCGGTTACTCCGCTGCCGTGTATGCCGCACGCGCCAACCTGAAGCCCGTATTGATTACCGGCCTGCAACAAGGCGGCCAGCTCATGACCACGACCGACGTGGACAACTGGCCCGCCGATGCCAACGGCGTACAAGGCCCCGACCTGATGACGCGTTTTGAAGCCCACGCCACACGTTTCGAAACCGAAATCATTTTCGACACCATCCACACCGCCAAATTGACTGAAAAGCCCATCACTTTGATTGGTGACAGCGGCACTTACACCTGCGACGCACTGATTATCGCCACTGGCGCATCGGCCATGTATCTGGGTTTGCCGTCCGAACAAGCCTTCATGGGCAAGGGCGTGTCCGGCTGCGCGACTTGTGACGGATTCTTTTACCGCAACCAGAACGTCGCCGTCATCGGCGGCGGCAACACCGCCGTGGAAGAAGCGCTGTATCTTGCCAACATTGCCAACCACGTTACCCTGGTGCATCGCCGCGACAAGTTCAAAGCCGAGAAAATCATGGTCGATCACCTGATGGCGAAGGTGAAAGAAGGCAAGATCACCCTGCAAACCGACCACACGCTGGACGAAGTGCTGGGCAACAGTTCCGGCGTAACCGGCATGCGCATCAAGCACAGCACCAGCGGTGCCACGCAAGACATCGCGCTAACCGGCATCTTCATCGCCATCGGCCACAAGCCCAATTCCGACCTGTTCCAGGATCAACTGGAACTGGAATACGGCTATATCGTTACCCAAAGCGGCCGCAACGGCAACGCCACGGCGACCAGCATTCCCGGCGTATTCGCGGCGGGCGACATCCAGGATCACATCTACAAACAGGCCGTCACCAGCGCCGGCACCGGCTGCATGGCTGCGCTGGATGCAGAACGTTATCTGGATAACCTCGGCCTGGGTTAAATCACCATAATGCGTAAACCCACCTCCAGTCAGGAAGAACATGCTCTCTTCCGGCAGGAGGTGGCCGACGCTGTCGCACTACCGCCCACCAACAAAACAGAACCGCCGCGCCCGCGCATCAAACCCATTCCTGTACAGCGTCTCAAGGACGAAAAACAGGTGCTGCTGGATACGCTGGCCGACCCGTGGGACATTCTTGAACAGGGCGAGACCGGCGAGGAACTGTTTTTCTCGCGCCCCGGCATTCCTGCTGCGGCAATGCGCAAGCTCAAACGCGGCGGCTGGGTCATACAGGGCGAACTGGATTTGCACGGCATGCGCAGCGACGAAGCACGACTGGCGCTGGCCGGTTTTCTGCTGCACTGCGCCCGCCACGACCAGCGCTGCGTGCGCATCATCCACGGCAAGGGCTTGAGTTCCAAAAACCGCGAGCCGGTGCTAAAACACAAACTGCGCCACTGGCTTAACCAGCGCGAAGACGTGCTGGCGTATTGCCAGGCACGCCCGGCGGACGGCGGCAGCGGCGCGGTAATCGTCTTGCTAAAATCAACCCAACGAAACGGATAACCATGCCTTTACCAGACATCAAAGATTTCACCGCCATTTCAACCGGCGGCACGTTCCAACTCTCCGCTCACCGGGGCAAAAACATCGTCATTTATTTCTACCCCAAGGACAACACCCCCGGCTGCACCACCGAGGGCATGGAGTTCCGCGACCTGGCCGAGGGTTTCGCCAAGGCCAATACCATCATCGCCGGTGTTTCGCGCGATAGCCTCAAGTCACACGAAAGCTTCAAGGCAAAACTCGACCTGCCCTACGAACTGATCTCCGACCCGGACGAAACCCTGTGTGAACTGTTCGGCGTGATGAAGCTAAAAAATATGTACGGCAAACAGGTGCGCGGTGTGGAGCGCAGCACCTTTGTTTTCGACAAGACCGGCAAACTGGTCAAGGAATGGCGTGCGCTCAGGGCACCAGGCCACGCTGCCGAAGCATTGGAATATGTGCGCACTCTTTAATAGCGTTCAACGTTACTGCAAACCATCCCACCCAACTTGCAACAGTCGGATGAGGACTCAAAAGTTAATTGATGCTAACCCTGTGGGTTCCTGAAGTGATGAATGTTGCATTGCAAGACCTGACCCCGATGTTTCTGGTATTCATGACGGGGCATCACTCAGCCGGCGGTTTCCCTGGGTTCGATGCTTATTAACATTAAAAAAAACAGTCATATAAAATGCACGTGCGATTAAACACAGGGAGTGGTCATGGCAATATATGCAATTTGGAACAACAAGGGCGGTGTCGGAAAGAGTTATCTGACCTTCCAAATCGCAGCGGAATACGCTCGAAAAAACCCTCAAAAGAAGGTTCTTGTTGTTGATCTGTGTCCTCAAGCAAACTCATCATCAATGCTACTTGGTGGCATGATTTCCGGCGAACGAACGCTAAACGAGATACATGCACTACCCGATAGGCCTACCATTGCCAGCTACATGGAGGATCGAATTGCCAGTCCATACACTTCACCTCAGACTGGTGCGGGATACGTTACGTGCGTCAATTCCTACAATAGTTACGCCCCTCCCAACCTCTATTTGGTACCGGGTGATGAGCGCTTAGAAATGCAAGCATCACGGGTTTCAAATGCGACTCGACCAGGCCCGCCCGATGCGTGGCGAACAGTACACCTGTGGGTCAAGGATCTAATAGCCGACATACTCACCTCATGGAACCATCCGGATAGCTGCGTCTTCATTGATTGCAATCCAAGCTTTTCGATTTATACCGAGCTTGCACTAAGCTCGGCTGAGCGAATCATTATTCCGTTTTCGGCAGATGGTTCGTCAATGCGTGCTGTAAAAGCAGTGCTGGCATTGGCTTATGGTGTGCGTCGGCAACAGGCAGACCCTCAATCAGAGTTCTTTCTACAGACGAGCCAATACAGAATGATGCTTCCACAGATCTACATGTATATCGGCAACAGGCTTACTCAGATGAACAATTCGTCGGCATCCGCCTTTAAGACTGTTGTCGATGAAATTGGCAATGAAATCTGGGGCGTCTGGCAAACTCAACCTCAACTATTCTGCGTCCATCCAACTGGCACGCCGACTCCGAATAACCGACGCGCCTTCAAGGCAATGTTTCAGTACGAAGTGAACGATGCTAATACAGCATCCGTGGTATCAGGTGCGTTGGGTATCCCGATTTCCATGCTAACCGCCGGCACAAAAAACGTGGCGGGGAAAAACACAGTTGTTAACCAGTCACAACTGGACAAACAAGTTCCGAATATCCAAAGTTTGGTACAAAGCATCGAATAGCAAGAATCGAGATCCAAAGTCCGCGTGATACGCGCCCCGAAGCCAAATTGGAATTTCAAGATGACGCCTATTACCGTTCCTGTTAGCAAACTGGACTTTGACTTGCATAACCCGCGCTACACAGAACAGTCGAGTCAGCGCGATGCCTTCGAAAAGACCCTTCTCGATAGTATTGGAAAAACCCAGAAGCTCGCTGAACATATTGTTGCCAATGGACAAAATCCTATTGATCTAATAGCAGCGTTTGAGACCGATGATCGGCGATTCGTGGTACTTGAAGGAAACCGCAGAACGGCAGTTCTTAAGGCGCTCAACAAACCAGTTCTGCTCAACGCATTGCCATCTGGTGCAGGGGTTTCCGCGTTCGTAAAACGCATGAAGCTATTGGTAAGTCGCGTTGAGAAAGATGCTATTAACAAAGTCGGTCTTGTGGTTTTCCCGTCGCGGGAAGATGCCGATGTCTGGATTTCACTTAAACACACTGGTGAAAACGACGGGGCAGGCACCGTAAACTGGGATGGCACTCAGAGTGCGCGGTTCCGCAAAGGCGATGCTGGATTGAACCGCGGATTCAAGTTCGAAGTGCAACGGTTAACGGGATATTGGTGTAGCGCATTTCTAGCCCGAAGAATACCTCGTGTGGCGTTCTGAATCCCAGCA
>JAYUCZ010000041.1:0-2150 GCA_043740065.1 Thiobacillaceae bacterium
CGGCTCGGCGGCGGCGGTGGCCGCACGGCTTGCGCCCGCCGCCACCGGCACCGATACCGGCGGCTCGATACGCCAGCCCGCCTCGCATTGTGGCATTAGCGGCTTGAAACCCACCTACGGCGTGTGCTCGCGCTACGGCATGATCGCTTTTGCCTCCAGCCTCGACCAGGCCGGCCCAATGGCTCCTTCCGCCGAAGACTGTGCGCTGCTAATGAATGTGATGGCCGGATTTGACGAGCGCGATTCCACCAGTCTGGAACGCGACACCGAGGACTACACCCGCGATCTAAACCTGCCATTGGCGGGTTTAAAAATCGGCTTGCCGAAAGAATTTTTTGCCGAAGGCTTATCTGCCGAAGTCGCGCAAAAAATCGACGAGGCCATTGCCGAATACAAAAAGCTCGGCGCACAAATAGTCGAAGTTTCGCTGCCCAACATGAGTTTATCGGTGCCGGTGTATTACGTCCTCGCTCCGGCCGAAGCCTCCAGCAATTTATCGCGTTATGACGGTGTGCGCTACGGCCATCGCACCGCCGAATATCGTGATCTGCTGGACATGTACGAAAAAACCCGCGCCGAAGGTTTCGGTGCCGAGGTCAAGCGCCGCATCATGATCGGCGCGTATGTGCTCTCCCACGGTTACTACGATGCCTACTATTTGCAGGCGCAAAAAATTCGCCGCCTGATTGCCGCCGACTTCGCTGCCGCGTTCCAGCAATGCGACGTGATTCTCGGCCCCACCGCGCCCACGCCCGCCTTCAACTTTGGCGAAAAAGCCAGCGACCCGGTAGCCATGTATTTATCGGACATTTACACCATTGCCGTGAATCTTGCGGGGCTACCCGGCATGTCCATCCCCTGCGGATTCTCGAACAATGGCCGCCCGATTGGCTTGCAGCTCATCGGCAATTTGTTTGCCGAGGCCAAGCTACTCAATGTCGCACACCAATACCAGCAGCAAACCGACTGGCACATGCGGATGCCGGAGGAACTGAAATGAAGTGGGAGACCGTCATCGGGCTGGAAGTCCACACCCAGCTCACCACCGTATCGAAAATATTTTCCGGCAGCAGCACCGCGTTTGGCGCTGCGCCCAACACCCAGGCCAGCGCGGTGGACATCGCGCTGCCGGGCGTGTTGCCGGTGCTGAACAAGGGCGCGGTTGAACGCGCGATCAAATTCGGCCTGGCGATAGGCGCAAGCGTCAATCGCATCAACGTGTTTGACCGCAAAAATTACTTTTATCCCGACCTGCCCAAGGGCTATCAGATCAGCCAGTTGGCAAAACCGATTGTCGAACACGGCGCGTTGAAAATTGTCGTGCCTGCCTCTAATTCAGAGCAGCGCGTGGAAAAAACCATCCGGCTCACCCGCGCCCATCTCGAAGAAGATGCCGGAAAATCCCTGCACGAAGACTTTCAGGGCATGACCGGCATTGATTTAAACCGCGCCGGTACGCCGCTGCTGGAAATTGTTTCCGAACCGGACATGCGCTCTTCCGCCGAGGCCGTGGCTTACGCCCGCACCTTGCACAATCTCGTCACCTGGATCGGCATTTGCGACGGCAACATGGCGGAAGGCAGCTTCCGCGTCGATGCCAACGTCTCGGTGCGCCCGTTTGGACAGGCCGAACTCGGCACGCGCCGCGAGATCAAGAACCTCAACTCGTTCAAGTTTTTGCAGCAAGCGATTGATTACGAAGTGCGCTGGCAAATTGAAACCCTGGAAGACGGTGGCCGCGTACAACAAGCCACCGTGCTGTTTGACCCCGACACGGGTGAGACCCGCATGATGCGCAGCAAGGAAGACGCGCACGATTACCGCTACTTTCCCGACCCGGATTTACTGCCGATCAAACTCGATGAAGACTGGATAGCAACCATTCACAAAGCCATGCCGGAATTGCCGGAGGCCATGCAACTGCGCTTCGGGCAAGAATATGGTTTGTCTGTTTACGATGCCGCGAACCTGACTAGCTCACGCGCTCTGGCTGATTATTTTGAAGCCGCCGCCAAACAATCCGGTCAGGGAAAACTGGCTGCCAACTGGGTGATGGGCGAGTTGTCCGGCGCGTTAAACCGCAACGGATTTGGTGTTATGGAAAGCCCGGTTTCCGCCGCCCAGCTCGCGCAACTCATCACCCGCATTCA
>JAYUCZ010000042.1:0-12132 GCA_043740065.1 Thiobacillaceae bacterium
ATGGAACGCGCCATGAAACGCCGGTCCTGGCAGATTGAGTTGCCGCACATCGGCGATGTCTTGGCCGGGACATGCAGTTTCACAAATTCCAGCATCTGCACTTCGGCTTCGGCTTCGTTGATCTGCGAGGCCTTGACGCGATCGACCAGCCCCGATTTTCCGTGCGTGCCCTTGTTCCAGCCTGGTTTGCTCCAGCCCCGGCCCAATCGCTAGCACAGCAAGTTTGGTATCTGCTGCCAGCCGCTCGGGTGGCGCAAACATCAACTCCGGGCAGGTAAAGTCCACATGCACCGCTTCGTCCAGCACGCCCAGCGTCACCAGTCCCGCCCCGCATTTCAGCGCCGCGCGCCCAGCCAGCAGTGCCGCCCCGACCATGCCCGGCGCTCCGCCGATGATGCCCACGCGGCCAAACATCGCCTTGTGGCTATTTTGCGGACGGGGAGGGAGCAGCGGGAATTCCATGTTTGTTTTTCTTGTCTACACTGCAAGCATAGCCAATCGGACGGATTCATGTCCCGCAAAGGAGGCTGCATGGAAAACAACCCCAACCTGACCCCATCTGGAGCACCCGTGCTGGACTGCGAACACGACCACGAATGCACCGTGCTGACCTGCGATTTTTGCCTGACTGACTTACCCCACAGCGATGCCATCCGCGAAGAAGGCAAGGACTACGTCGCCCATTTTTGTGGGCTAACGTGCTTTGAAGCCTGGCGCAGGCGGCACGAGCATGAACAGAGAGTGGGCAAGCAGTAAATATCAAAAAATCCATATCCCTTGGTAGTTTGTTGCCACAATAGCGGCTTCTTTTTGGTCTTGCCATTTTCAGGGGTAAGGAGAAGCTCGCTGCTGTCGGGTAAAATAGCGTTTTTCCGCGTCTCCCCAGCCCCATGTCTCACGCCCAGCCTTTCATTGTTTCGCTGCCAGGCGGCGCAGCGTTGTCTTCTTTCCGACTCGATAAAATCCGTGCTGCTTTGCTGGCGGCGGGGTTTAACCCGGGCAAAATCGTTACGCAATACTGGCATTTCGTGGAGCTGGACGAAGCGTTGACCGCGGATGAGCGGGCGGTGCTGGGGGCGGTGCTGGATGATGCCGACCCGGCGGAAACGGGGACAGGAAAACTTTATCTGGTGACCCCGCGTTTTGGTACGGTGTCGCCGTGGTCGTCGAAGGCGACGGATATTCTGCATAACTGCGGGCTGTCCAAGGTGCGGCGCATCGAGCGCGGCATGGCTTTTCAGTTTGAAAATGCAGCCGATGAAGCCGTGTTGCTGCCGCTTATCCATGACCGCATGACGGAAGCGGTGCTGGCCTCGCCAGATGAAGCCCAAGGTCTGTTTGCGCATGTGCCGCCGCGTGTGCTGGAAAGTGTGGACGTGCTGGCGGGCGGACGAGTTGCCTTGGTGGAAGCAAACACGCGGTTGGGACTGGCGCTGTCGGATGATGAAATTGACTATCTGCTGGAAAATTTCATACGTCTGGGTCGCAACCCGACCGATGTCGAGTTGATGATGTTCGCGCAGGCCAATTCCGAACATTGCCGCCACAAGATTTTTAACGCGAATTGGGTCATCGACGGCACACCAAACAGCAAGAGCCTGTTCGGCATGATTCGCGAAACCCATGCCGCTATGCCCAATGGCACTTTGTCTGCCTACGAGGACAATGCGGCGGTCATGCGGGGCGCAGAAATCGAGCGTTTTTATCCGGGCGCGGGCGGCAAATACGATTTCAACACCGAGCCGACGCACATTTTGATGAAGGTGGAAACGCATAATCACCCGACGGCGATTTCGCCATTTGCCGGTGCGGCCACCGGTAGCGGCGGCGAGATTCGCGACGAGGGCGCGGTGGGACGCGGTTCCAAACCCAAGGCGGGCTTGTCGGGTTTTTCAGTTTCCAATTTGAATATTCCCGGCTTTGAGCAGCCTTGGGAGGCGTGCGGAGAAATCCCCCGGCTCGCAGGCTCGCCACCCCCTTTATCAAGGGGGGAATCGGCCACGCACACTGCCTATGGCCGCCCAGACCGCATCGTGTCGCCGCTGGCGATCATGCTGGAAGGCCCCATTGGCGCGGCGGCGTTCAACAACGAATTTGGCCGGCCTAATTTAACCGGCTATTTCCGCACTCTGGAAACCTGGGTCAACGGCGAGCGGCGCGGTTATCACAAGCCCATCATGCTGGCAGGCGGGCTGGGCAATATCCGCGAAGATCATGTGTTGAAAAATCCGCTGCCGGACGGTGCGCTGTTAATTCAACTGGGCGGCCCCGGCATGTTGATTGGTCTGGGCGGCGGTGCGGCATCCAGCATGGCGACCGGTTCCAATGCGGCGAATCTGGACTTTGATTCGGTGCAACGCGGCAATCCGGAAATGCAGCGCCGCGCACAGGAAGTCATCGACCGTTGCTGGCAGATGGGCGAAAACAATCCGATCGTTTCCATTCACGATGTGGGCGCGGGCGGCTTGTCCAACGCGCTGCCGGAGTTGGTGCATGGCGGCGGCAAGGGCGGCGT
The DNA here is from genome assembly GCA_043740065.1 of Thiobacillaceae bacterium. GTDB lineage: Bacteria > Pseudomonadota > Gammaproteobacteria > Burkholderiales > Thiobacillaceae > UBA6918. The sequence goes on from JAYUCZ010000042.1 coordinate 2,516, forward strand.
GTTTGATCTGCGTGCCGTGCCGTCGGAAGAATCCGGCATGTCGCCCAGGGAAATTTGGTGCAACGAGTCGCAGGAGCGCTACGTGCTGGCGATTTTTGCGAATCGACTCGACGAATTTAGCGCACTGTGCGAACGCGAGCGTTGCCCGTTTGCGGTGGTGGGGAAAGCGACTGCCGAACATCAATTAGTGGTGGCCGACGCGCATTTCCAGAACAAGCCGGTGGATATGCCGCTCGATGTGCTGCTGGGCAAGCCGCCGAAAATGACGCGCACCGCGCAGCACGTTGAGCTTGCTTTGTTGGCTGTTAACACCAACGAAATTGACGTGAAAGAAGCCGCTTATCGCGTGCTGCGCTTGCCCGGCGTGGCCTGCAAAATGTTCCTGATTTCAATTGGCGACCGCAGCGTGGGCGGCTTTACTGCACGCGACCAGTGCGTGGGGCCTTGGCAAATTCCGGTGGCCGATTGCGCCGTGACGGCGCTAGGTTACACCACGCATCGCGGCGAAGTGATGGCGATGGGCGAGAAAGCCCCGCTGGCGTTGATCGACGCTGCCGCTTCCGGGCGCATGGCGGTGGCCGAGTCATTGATGAATTTGTTTGCGGCGCGCATTGAAAAACTCGAAGACATCAAACTGTCCGCCAACTGGATGGCCTCTGCCGGGCACGCGGGTGAAGATGCCCGCTTATTCGATACGGTGCAAGCGGTGTCGTGCTATTGCCAGGACATGGGCTTGAGCATCCCGGTGGGCAAGGATTCCATGTCGATGAAAACCGTGTGGCAGGATGGCGACGCGAAAAAATCCGTCACCTCGCCGCTGTCGCTGGTGGTGACGGCGTTTGCGACCACGCCGGATGTGCGCTTGCACGTGACCCCGCAACTGCGCACCGATGCGGGCGACACGCGGTTGATTCTGGTGGATTTGGGTTTTGGCAAAAATCGTTTGGGCGCGTCGAGCCTGGCGCAGGTGTATGAGCAGACCGGCAATGCTGCCCCCGATGCGCCCGACGCGGCGCAACTGAAGACCTTTTTTAACGTGCTGCAAAGATTGATTGAAAGCGGCTGGGTGCTGGCGTACCACGACCGTTCCGACGGCGGCCTGTTTGCTACCGTGGCGGAAATGGCGTTTGCTGGCAAGACCGGTATCGAAATCTCTTTACCCGTCATTGCGAGCCGCTTTGAATTTAATGCGGCGAAGCAATCCAGTGACGTTGAGAGTTCTGGATTGCCGCGTCGCTGCGCTCCTCGCAATGACGGGGTTCTTGCACAGATGTTTAATGAAGAATGCGGCGCAGTGTTGCAAATTGATGCCGCTAAAGTCGAAAGTGTATTGGCGGAATTGGGCAACGCGGGTTTGCTCACAACCGACATCGGCACGCTGTCCGGCAACGATCGCATTCAATTCAAGCAGGGTGGCCAAACCGTGCTGGACGAATCCCGCGCCGACCTGCTGTCCGCGTGGTGGGAAACCTCGCACCAGATTGCTCGCCTGCGCGACAACCCGGCCTGCGCCGATGAGGAATTTGCGCGCTGTCAGGATGCGGCGGATCCCGGCTTGAGCATTGCGCTGAGCTACGATGCCAACGAAAATATTGCCGCGCAGTTTGTTTCAAGTGGCATCGCAACCGGCCAACGCCCGCGCATGGCGGTGCTGCGCGAGCAGGGCGTTAACGGCCAGGTGGAAATGGCGGCGGCTTTTCATCAGGCCGGTTTCGAGTCGGTGGATGTACACATGAGCGACATCATCGCCGGTCGCGTCAGCCTCAAGGATTTCCAAGGCTTGGTGGCGTGTGGCGGCTTCTCGTATGGCGACGTGCTGGGCGCGGGCGGCGGTTGGGCCAAGTCCATCCTGTTCAACCCTCGCGCACGCAACGAGTTTCAATCTTTTTTCCATCGCACCGACAGCTTTGCCTTGGGTGTGTGCAACGGCTGTCAGATGATGAGCCACCTGCACGACCTGATACCCGGTGCGGAAGCCTGGCCGCAGTTCCGCCGCAATCTGGCCGAACAATTTGAAGCGCGTTTTGTGATGGTGGAAGTACAAAACTCACCGTCCATCTTGTTCGCCGACATGGCCGGATCGCGTATGCCGATTGCCGTGGCGCATGGCGAAGGCCGCACCGTGTTCCGCCGGGACTCGCACGTGGACGAGGCCAGGCTGGCGCTGCGCTACGTCGATCATCGCGGCCAGCCGACCGCAACCTATCCGCTTAATCCCAATGGCTCGGCGGGCGGTGCCACCGGCTACACCACGCCGGATGGCCGCTTCACCATCATGATGCCGCACCCCGAGCGCGTATTCCGCGCCGCGCAGTTGTCCTGGAAACCGGCGGATTACGCGGGCGAAGATGGGCCGTGGATGCGTATGTTCCGCAATGCCCGCAAGTGGGTTGGGTAAAGCGGTTAAAAAATGAGAAAATGCGGGGCTTTTTCTGATGAATCCCAAGTCATCGCCTGCCTGAAGAACCTTTTGTGAAGAACCTTCTGCCATGAACGCACCCGTTTCACTTCTTACCGACGACCATCTGCGTGCGCAAGTAAAGCTGCTGGGGACTTTGCTGGGGCGCGTGCTTCAGGAAATTGCTGGCGAAGGCGTATATCAGGCGGTTGAAAATCTGCGTCAGGGCTTTGTTGATTTGCATCAGCAGGAAAACCCGGCCAGGCGTGCAGAACTGATTCGTCTGATCGAGGCCATTCCCGCCGAAAAGCTGGAACAGGTGATACGCGGTTTTTCCACCTATTTCAGCCTGGTCAATATTGCCGAGGAATCCCACGCGCACCGCAATCGTCGCCGTCAACTGGCGATGGGGCAGGGGCTGTGGATGGGTTCGTTTGAGCGCACTCTGGCCGATCTCAAATCACAAAACATCAGCGCCGAGACGCTGCAAGCCTTGGTGGATCGTATGCAGTTCACGCCGGTGTTTACCGCGCACCCCACCGAGGCGCGTCGGCGCACAGTGATGGAAGGCTTGCGCCGGGTATTTCTGCTTTGCGACCGTCTTTACGACCCGATGCTGGGCGATTCCGAACGCGAGGAACTGGCCGCCGAGCTGGACATGGAAATCCGCGTGATGTGGCGCACCGAGGAGTTGCGTGCGCACAAGCCGGAAGTGCAGGACGAAGTCCGCACCGGCCTGTATTACATGCGCAACAGCCTGTTTGAAGCCGTGCCCAAGGCTTATCGCTTCTTTGAGAAAGCCGTGCGCAAGCATTACGGCGAAAAGACCGACGGCGCGTTGGCGGTTAGCGTACCCAGTTTCATCAAGTTTGGTTCCTGGATCGGCGGCGACCGTGACGGCAATCCGTTTGTCACGCCGGAAGTCACGGAGTGGACGGTTTACACGCAGATGGAGCAGGTGCTGGTCGAATACCTGAAGCGTCTGGAAGCGCTGCGTTTTACCCTGACGCACAGCCTGCACTGGTGTCGGTTGCCGTCGCTGTTTGCGGCCAAACTGGCGCTGGACGAAACCCGTTATGGCAGCAAGGTGTTCAAGGGTACGGCGGCGCAACAGCACCTGCGCGAACCGTATCGCCGCCGCGTGATGCTGATGATGGCGCGGCTGGAAGCCAATCTTGCACAAGTTCGCGAGCGCCTCGAAGGCAACAAAAGCGCAGCCGCAGCGCTGGCTTATGCCTCCGCACGCGACTTTCTGGAAGACCTGACGCTGATCCGCGATGCGCTCATCAGCCACGGCGACCGCAGCGTTGCCGAATCACGCTTGCAGGATTTGATCCGCCTGGTGGAAAGTTTTGGTTTCCATCTGTTGCAACTGGACGTGCGCCAGGAATCGACGGTTCACTCGATGACTGTCAGCGAAGTTCTGCGTCAACTGAATCCGCATATGGATTACCTGCAAGCCGATGAAACAGCGCGTCTTGCCGAGTTAAGTAAATGGATTTCGCAGCAGGGCGACCTGTATGTCAGCGATCTGGTGTTGTCCGAACAAGCCGCACAAACGCTGGACGTGTTCCGGCGCGTGGCGCGCCTGCGTGGCGAAGTCGGCCCCGAGGCCTTTGGTGCGTATGTGATTTCCATGACCCATTGCGCTTCGCATGTGATGGAAGTCATGTTCCTGGGTCGGATTGCCGGGCTGGTGGGCTACAACGGCAAAAACTGGCACTGCCAGCTGGTGGTCGCGCCGCTGTTTGAAACGGTCGAAGACTTGCAGCACAGCGAAGGCGTGTTACAAACCCTGTTCGACAATCCCGTATATCGTGCGCTGCTCAAGGCTGCTGGCGACATGCAGGAAGTCATGCTGGGTTATTCCGACTCGTGCAAGGACGGCGGCATACTCGCCTCGCAGTGGAATCTGTATCGCGCCCAGCTTTCCATCATCGGCATTGCCCGCCAGCACGGCATCGAATGCCGTTTGTTCCACGGTCGTGGCGGCACGGTCGGTCGTGGCGGTGGCCCTACCCACGAAGCGATTTTGTCGCAGCCGCCCGGCACTGTGTCCGGTCAGATTAAATTTACCGAGCAGGGCGAAATGCTCTACTACCGTTACAGCAATCCGGAAACCGCGACCTACGAAATCGGCATGGGCGCAACTGGCTTAATTAAAGCCAGTTGTGGCCTGCTGGGTGCGCCGCGCCAAACCGATGCGCGCTACCCGGCAATGATGGCGAAACTGGCCGCCGCAGGCGAAGCCGCCTACCGCAAGCTCACCGAAGCCACGCCTGGCTTCCTCGACTATTTTTACGAAGCTACGCCAGTGCGCGAAATCGGCCTGATGAACATCGGCTCGCGGCCTTCGCATCGCAAGAAATCCGACCGTTCCATGAGTTCGGTGCGCGCCATTCCCTGGGTGTTCGGCTGGGCGCAATCGCGCCACACGCTGCCCGCCTGGTACGGCATTGGCTCGGCCATTGAAGCCATGCGTGCAGAAGATTCAAACAATCTGGCGTTGTTGCAGGAGATGTACCGCGAGTGGCCGTTCTTCCGTGCGCTGTTCTCCAACGTGCAAATGGCACTGACCAAGGCCGACATGCAAATTGCCGCCGAATACGCGGAACTTGCCGAGTCCGCCGAAGCCAAATCGGTGTACGGTGTGATTGCCGGTGAATTTGCCCGCACCTTTAAAGGTCTGCTGGGCGTTGCCAACCTGCACAGCCCCATGGAAGAAACGCCGGAGCTGGCCTTGTCCTTGTCGCGTCGCAAACCCTATCTCGATCCGCTTAATCACATCCAGGTGCGGCTGATTAGCAGAACCCGTGCCGCGATCGACGAAAAAGAGCAGGAAAAGTGGGGTATGCCGATGATGCGCTCGATCAACGCGATTGCGGCGGGGATGCGCAACACTGGTTGATTATCAAGAAGCGCATATCGCCGTGCCGCGAACAGAGCTATCGCCACCCCGGTTTTTTCGCTTAGATTGCTTGCCGGGGCGGAACTACAGCAAATTCTTATCACATCAGGAGCAAAAACCATGAGCAGTTACGGATTCGAGGCCAAAATTGGCGGGCCATTTAATGCCGCTGTGGAAAAAGTCACCGCCGCGCTGAAGACCGAAGGCTTCGGCGTGCTGACCGACATAGACGTACAAGCGACGATGAAAGCCAAATTGAATATTGATGGCTTGCCTTACCGCATTCTTGGCGCGTGCAATCCGCCGCTGGCGCACCAGGCCATCAGCGCCGACCCGGACGTGGGCATGCTGTTGCCCTGCAATGTGGTGGTGCGGGAAGAGGCCGATGGTGGCGTGACGGTGTCTTTCCTCGATCCCGGCATCATGGTCAAGCTGGTGGATAACCCGGCGGTGCATCATGTCGCTTCGGAGGCACGGCTCAGGCTGATGCGGGTCAGAGACGGTTTGGCGGGTTAAGTGATGTGAATCAACCCCAGAAAAAAGCCCGCTTATGCGGGTTTTTTCTTGGAGCGATGGCATTGCACATATTTACGAACAATCTGAACAGCCTTCCTTTTTTGGGCAGCCTTCCGGACGAGCCGAGGGAATCAGCGGGCAATGGTTGATGTCATTTGCACTGCGCTGGAAATAGCAGGTGAGGGCGGAGGAGCCGATGCCCATTAGCCAGAACAGGAAGAAACCGACCGTGTAGGCGGCCAGGTAGCTCTCGAATAGCGGTTCTTCCTGGTAGAGAAATTGCGTGGGGTCAAACAGGGTAAAAAATAAAACATCGACCACGCCAGCGATCAGAAAAGACGGCCAGAGTATTGAAATCATGCGTTTTAGCATGTGTCTCCCTCCCTATGGTTGTGGTTGTGTTTCTGTGATTGTGCCCAATGACGCAAATCATCGAAAGCGTTTATCGGGGGTGGTTATTCCATTTCGCGAAAGAAACAGCACGATTGTAGGAGCAGGCTTGCCTGCGATAACCCGCATTTCGCAGGCAAGCCTGCTCCTACGACGAAACGATTGATGCGCGAATTGGACTTACAGATTTTGATCCATATTGCGCTTGAACCAGCGCGACATCACGATCCCTATTGCGATGGTAGCGGCAATGACAAACAGGCTGAGTAGGCCGATGCTGCTGGTAAACAGTTCTTTCAGGACGATTTCCATTTTTTGCTCCTTGGTGTGGTCAGGGTAAAAGGGGTTCTAGAAACTCGGGGTCAGGGTGAGGGCGTGGCCGGGATGCCATTCTCCGGTTAGCCGCCAGTTGCCGTATTCGGGGGTAAGTTGCAGGCGATATTTGGCAGCGGTCAGTGTGGGCAGTTTGCCTCGATAGGCTGCACCATCCCAGCTTAGTTTGATTTCATGATCGTCACCCATGCGGGTGGGGTGCATGGCTTTCAGATTCAGCAGGCCGGGTGGGGTTTGCATTTGCCCGGTAAGCTGGAGTTCCAGCACCGATCCTTGTGGCTTGAGTTGTGCGGTGATCCCCAGCGTTTTTGCAAGCTGATCGCGCTCTTTGGTTTGATTGATGGCTTTGCCCTGTTTGTAGTAGTCATCTACAACCAGGCCATCGCTGGTGGCGAAGGCGAGCCATGCGGTTGTTAGCCCGGCGACGACGGCGGTCGTGGGCATGATGGCGAGCAGCCAGGGCCAGGGTTCGCGATACCAGGGTTTGGATGTGGTCAGGGTATGCATGCTTATCTCCGTAAAAAGCTGGATTTGGTTTCTCGTACAAGTTCCGGGTTATCCGCTGTTTGCACGCGAATCATGATGGGGGTAGAGGCGCCTTTGAGGTTGATGGGATCGACCTGCAAGCGCACCGGAACGCTGATACTTTGCTGCGGCCCGGCTCTGAGGTTGCGTTCGTCGGCAACGACCTGGATGTCGTCCGCCCCGGTGGCGGTAATCACGTAGCGATGCGCCTTGTCTTGCATGTTGAGGATTTGTACGGTGTAGAGGTTTTCCAGACGACCGTCCTCGTTTGAGCGCGAGAGTGTCAGCCGGTCGCGGATGACTTCCACTCTGAGCGGCACGCGGTTGGCAAGTGTGACCATGAAGGCGGTGAGGATGGCGAGCAAAATTAGCACATAAACCAGCACGCGTGGGCGGAATACGTGCGTGAGGATATTGCCGTCGGTATATTCCCCCTTCAGCACATTTTCGGTGGTGTAGCGGATCAAGCCCTTGGGGTAGCCCATCTTGTCCATCACCTGATCGCAGCCGTCGATGCACGCGGCGCAACCGATGCACTCGTATTGCAGGCCCTCGCGGATGTCGATGCCGGTCGGGCAAACCTGCACGCAAATGCCGCAATCCACGCAGGTGCCTAGACCCAGCGCCTTGTAGTCGGTCTTCTTGCTGCGCGGGCCACGCGGCTCACCCATGTTCGGATCGTAACTGATGATGAGGGTGTCCGGGTCGAACATCACGCTCTGGAAACGCGCATACGGGCACATGTATATGCATACCTGCTCGCGCATGAAGCCCGCGTTGCCCCAGGTGGCGAACGCATAGAAAAACACCCAGAAGTTTTCCCACGGGCCGAGGTTAAAGGCCAGCATTTCAGTCCACAGCGTGGTGATGGGGGTGAAATAACCGACAAAGGTGAAGCCCGTCCAGAGCGCGATGACAAACCACAGCAAATGCTTCAGCCCGCGTTTGCGGATTTTTTCAGCATTCCACGGCAGGGTATCGAGTTTTTTGCGGGCGAGATGGTTGCCCTCTGCCCATTCTTCCACCCACATGAAAATTTCCGTGTAGATGGTTTGTGGACAGGCAAAGCCGCACCACAGGCGACCTGCAACTGCGGTAAACAGGAATAACGCCAGGGCGGAAATGACCAGCAGGCCAGTAAGCCAGATGAAATCCTGCGGCCACAGAGTCAGGCCAAATATATAAAATTTGCGGGCGGCCAGATCAAACAGTATGGCCTGATGGCCGTCCCATTTCAGCCAGGGCAGACCGTAGTAAAGCAGTTGCGTAAACAACACCAAGGCCACGCGCCAGTTGGCAAACCAGCCATGCACGGCACGCGGCTGAATCTTCTGCCTGACTTCGAGAAGCGATTGTTCGAGTTCGCCTCGATCATTCTGGGTTTCTTGTGCCATGTGTTGTTTTGCGCTGGATTCTGATCTGGATTTTGATCTGGGGCTTTTGTATCGGCGGGTGTGTCCGATACGAAAGCCCCATCCCGTGCGGGATGGGGTGGGTGCGTTACTGTGCTGCGGGTGTTGCTTCCGTGGCCGGAGCGGCTGCTTCGACTGCGGGTTCTACGACGGCGACTGGCGCTACGCCGCCACCCAGACCATACACATAGGCGGTCAGCAGGTGAACCTTGGCTTCGCCCAGTGCCTGAAGCTGCGCGGGCATGTGGCCGTTGCGACCTTTGGTGATGGTTTCGATGATGGCAGCTTCAGAGCCGCCGTACAACGAGGTTTTATCCGTCAGGTTGGCTGCACCCAAAGCCGCCATGCCCTTGCCATCCGGCATGTGGCAAGCTGCGCAGTTGGACTCATACAGCGCTTTGCCGGATGCGGCCATGCCTGCGTTATGGTCGGCTCCAGACAGCGACATGACGTAGTTGGCCACCTGCTTGGTGCCATCTGCGCCCAGTGCCGCGCCTAATGCCGGCATCACACCAGTCCGGCCATCGGCGATACTGGTCTTGATGCTGGCCGCATCGCCGCCAAACAACCAGTCGTGGTCGGTCAGGTTGGGGAAGCCCTTGTTACCGGCTGCGTCAGAGCCGTGGCACTGCGCACAGTAGGTCAGGAACAGGCGTTGTCCCATATCGCGGGCTTCGGCGCTGGCGGCGACCTGTTCTACGGGTTGCCCCATGAACTGGTTAAACACCGGGTCATACTTGGCTTTGGCTTCCTGCATCTCGGTGTCGTGCGCACCGAAGGATGTCCAGCCCAGTACGCCCTTGAAGCTGCCCAGGCCAGGGTACAACACCAAATAAACAACCGCGAAAATCATGGTGATCCAGAACAGTTTGACCCACCAGTTGGGCAAAGGATTGTTCAGTTCCACCAAGTCGCCGTCCCACCTGTGTTCCATTTCCTGCGCTTTTTCGCCAGGGGAAAACTGCCTGGTCATTTGCGAATGGAGGAAATAGGCCACACCAACGAGACTGCCTACCGTTAGCACGATGATGTACCAGCTCCAGAAGGGGCTGTCGAATTCTTGCATCATTTTTGTTCTCCCAATTTGGCTTCGATTTCTTTAGCGGTCTGGGATTCGTCGGCATCCTCGAAAGGA
>JAYUCZ010000043.1:0-12083 GCA_043740065.1 Thiobacillaceae bacterium
AAACCCCGCGCCACGCCCGCAAACCGCGCCCGGTAATCCCATACCACAGCCAGGATCGCCCCCAGCTGGATGGCGATTTCAAATGCCTTGCCTTTGTCGTTATTAAATCCGCCCAGCAAGTCGCCCACCAGAATAAGATGGCCGGTGCTGGAAATGGGCAAAAACTCGGTCAGCCCTTCCACCACCCCCATCACCAGGGCTTTTAAAATCAGCAGATAATCCATCAGTATGAAAATAAGCGCTCGCAAGTCCGAGCGCTGGAATCATACCGGGTTAACGCATACTCAGCGCCATCCAGAACATGCGCCGCACAAACTCGGCTTTTTGCGCATTCATCTCGCGGTTTTGCGTGGACTGATTTTGCGTGGACTGGGCGAACTTTGTTCCGGCAGGCTTCTGCGTTTTGCCAGATTCTGTTTTCGGCAACGGCTGGCTTGTCCCCACCCGGTCGAACTCTCCCAGCGAATATGCCACCACACCATTCATGTCTGCGGCCTGCGCCAGACCGCCCAATCCAAATACCAAAGCGCCTGCCACTGTCAGTTTCGTCATCGCTTTCATGATTTGCTCCTTCACTGTTAAGACAGTGCCAAGCTTAGGCAGGCAGCATGACCATGATTAGCAACCAGGTTGTAACCCGGGCAGCAAACCGGGAAGCCCATCTAGTCGGTTAACCCAGTACCCCAACCCAGTTGGTGTTGATTTCACTTCAGAAAAGCATAATCAGGGTCGTAACCAGGGTTCGTAAGGAAATAACTTGGATATTTGGCCGCTGGATTGGGATGCGATGCTAGGCGCAAGGTGCGCCGTGTGGCAGGCCACACAAGTCACTTGCAACAACGCAGCGCACCCAAGACCAGCGAGACAAATGTCCAAGTTATTGACGAACGAGCCCTTACCTGCACACATTTGAAAAGAGAATTCGCCATGTCCTATCTAAACAGCAAGTGGAAGGAATATCACGCACAGCCGCTGCGTCCGCGCAGCTATCTGAACCAGCGCGAATTCGAATCGGACTGGGTCGGCAACCTGCGCCGCCGCTACCGTATTTCGCAAGAGGCGCTGGCCGCGCTGATGGCGGTGTCCGTCACCACCGTGCAAAATTGGGAAAACCCGGTCTCCAAAAAAGCCATCGCCGCCCACAACCAGGATCGTTTGTGCGACATCGAGCGCGACCTGTGGATTAAAGCGCATGTCACCCTGCTTAACCCCTGCCCGCCCACCATCCGTGCGCTGTACGATTTAATGTGCAGCGGCAAAAACGACAGCGCTCAAGGCTTGGCCGAACACTTCGTCAGCAGCGCCAGCCACACCGATCCGGAGCGCGCCCGGCTGCTGCATTGGGCAAGTTTGACCTACAGCATCACCGACCCCGCCTCGCACAAAGCCCGCTTGTATCAGCAAGAAGCGCTACATGCGCTGGGCACAGCCCACGCCGACGCGAACGGCGCACGCCTCGCCGCCGCCATCGAAAACGAAATTCTCGGCTACCAGTTTGAAATGCTCATGCAAGCGCAACCTGGCTCTGATCGCAGCCAGCAAGCGCGCGATTTAATGAGCGCCTGCGAACGCCTCTACACCCGCGACCAGCAACCCGCGTATTTGTGGAACGCCCTGGAAGTCGCCTGCCGCGCCCAATTGCCAGACAGCGAATTGTTTCGCCTGACCGGGCTACTCATCGACATCCTCGGCATCGACATCGTGCAACGGCGCATCGAGGCCGAGACCCCCTTCGCCGCCGCCCGCAGCGTGTTGCAAACCAGCCAGGCACACTGAGGAGAAGCCCATGAAACAACTCCTCACCGCCGCGCTAGTTCTGGCAAGTCTGCTTGTCGCGCACACCGCTAAAGCCGAAGACGCCAGCCAGACCACCATGCAGCCCACCGCAGCCAGCCAGCCGCAACCCGCCGCCGCGCCAGAGCCCGTCGTTATCAGTTGGGATCGCGTAGGCGGAAAAGAAAAATGGTGGGTGTAACTCTACCCTTATCAACGAGTACCAAATAAAAGGCCGGGCATTGCCCGGCCTTACAACTTTACCCCTCGCCCTCAGGGAGAGGGGCAGGGGTGAGGGTGAAAGCTCACCTCACCCGCAAATCTGACTTTTTCACCCCTTCACCCCACCCGCCTTCACAAACGCCAGAATCACCTCGCGCACAATCTTGCGTTGCGGCGCGGACAGCGAGAGAAACGCCTCGAAGATTTCGCGCTCCTGATAACCCACCGCTTCGTCCCAGCGAGCGCGTTCCTGCTTGACCTGGTTTTCAATTTCTGCCCCGTAACGCAACTCTTGCGGTGGGATGCGCAACCACAAGGCCAACGTCTCCAGCTTGTCCTGCCTTGGCAGCGACTCTCCCAACAGCCAGCGCCGCACACCGTGCAACGTCATCGGCTTGCCCATGTAGTGCAAATTGAACTCACGCTCCAGCACCGACGGCTTTACCTCATAGCCTGCTGCTTTCATCGCGGCACGTAACCGTTCCGCAAATTTCTGGCTTGCTTTTTCCATGCCCGAAAATTACCGGCATGAGTTTTTGCGAGGGTAAGTAAGCCATAACCATTAGTTACGCTATTGGCGTAACTAATGGTAAAGTTTGTGCGATTGATGCCGCGCCAATAAACATACTTCATGCTCAACCCCATGCCCGAACAACCGCCCGAAATCGGCTCAACTGAGACGGTCGATTTTCGTGCCCTCTATAACAGCCTCGTAGCAGACGTTCGCAGCGAATATCTTTCAGACAGCCAAACCTTCCCTTGGATCGTTGGGTTCTCAGGCGGCAAAGACAGCACGCTGGTTGCACATCTAGTTTTTTCAGCGCTCTTGGATATTTCGCCAAGCCGTCAGATACGCCCCGTGCATATTGTCGCCAATGACACGCTCGTAGAAAGCCCGCTGGTTGTGGCGCACCTGCACCAGTCTTTGCAGGAAATCCGCAACGCCGCAGACACGCTCAAGCTGCCGATTACTGTCGCCACCACGACCCCAAAAGATGAACACACCTTCTGGGTTCTACTGATTGGCAAAGGCTACCCCAGCCCAAACTCACAAATGCGCTGGTGTACCGACCGCCTGAAAATTCAGCCGACCAGCAATTACATTCGTAACCAAGTTGCCGGCTGCGGCTCAGCCATCATCCTGCTGGGGGTGCGACGCGACGAATCCGAAGCACGCCGCAAGCGCATCGACAGTTACGGCAATGCAACAGATTCACGTCTTCACCCGCACAAAGACTTGCATGGTGCTTTCGTTTACCGCCCCATTGTTGACCTCTCAACTGACCATGTATGGGAGATACTTGCCAGCCACACGCCGCCCTGGGGCGGGTCGCACGACCGTCTGATCAAACTCTATCGGGATGCCGCAGGTGGCGAATGCCCCATCGTCTTATCGCAAGAAGATGCCCCCGGCTGCGGCACCAACTCCAGTCGGTTTGGATGCTGGACTTGCACCGTGGTGGAAAAAGACAAGAGCCTGCAAGGCTTTGTGGACAGCGGCAATCGCCAGTATTCGCCATTAATTGAATTTCGCGACTGGCTGCGCGAAATCCGTAACGACCCCACGCTGCGCCAGGGAAGACGGCGCAACGGCAAGATCACCGTCATCAACGACAAGCTGATCCCCGGCCCTTTCACGCTGGATGCGCGCCGCTTGATTCTTGACCGTCTCTTGCAAACGCAACAGGCATACGGCGACACCCTCATCACAAAACACGAAATCGACACCATCCAGCGCATCTGGGTGGACGACCTGCTTGCCATGAATACAACGGGAGACGAGGAATGACCCATAACCCCAACGTTATTTCGCGGCAACACGAAGTTGATGATTTGCCGCTGTGGCGGGATGAGGACTCGCACCAGGTATTACAGCAAACACTTGCACAGCATGGCGTGGACGAAGAAGTCTTTGCCCGTGTGTTGTCGGCTTGCCGGGAGCGCGCCCACCAGCAGCGTCATCGAGGCATTACGGCTGACCTCGACGAAATTTTTCAATCCATTGGTTCTGGGGTTTAACCCATGTGGCTATCACGCGTTGAACTGTTCAACTTCAAAAGTTACCGCCAGCAGGTTTTCACGTTTCCGCAACCCGCAGACGGCAAGAATCTGGCCCTGATTGGCGGCGTGAATGGCTATGGCAAAACCACCCTGCTCGAAGCGCTCTATGTCGGCCTGTATGGCGAAGAAGCGGTCAAACACAAGGCGCTCGACAGCGCTGGTCTGAAAGCAAAAAGCTACGGCAGCTTTCTGGAAACGGCTTTTCATCGGCTGGCACCGAACAACGGCGATGACCGCATGGAAGTGCAAGTCGAATTTATGCGCGAAGATGGCGGGGCATTGCGCGTCACCCGAAAATGGTTTTTCAACGGCAAAGGTAAATACAGCGACCAGAAAGTGATCATCGAAACCCGCGCCCAAACGGGCGCGTGGACGCATTGCAAAGACGATATGTTGCCAGAACTCCTGGAGAGCTATGCCACCCCGCCCTGGCTCGCGCCTTTCTTCTTTTTCGACGGCGAAAAAATTGCTGGCCTGGCCGATGAAGATCGCACCGGCTGGGTTCAGTCTGGGCTGGAAAATCTGCTGGGTGTTAAATTGGTGAAGGAGTTGCGCGAGCAACTGACCGCCTATATCGGCAAGAAACTGAGCGAGTCTGGCGGCGTCGATGAGCAGCGCGTCGAACAGATGAAAAATGCCCTGGAGAAAGAAAAGGTCAAGGAATCGACGCTACGCGAATCCATGGTTGATCTTAGACAACGGCACGGCAACGCCAAGGACGAGCGCGACCGTTTCAGCAACCAACTTGCGGGGCTGGCGCAAGGCAGCGATGCGCGCACCGTGGCAGAAGTTGCACAAAGCCGCAGCCGAGCTGAAGCCGAGGTCACACAAAGCTGGAAACGGCTGCGCGATTTGTATGCTGGGCCATTGCCCTTGCAGTTGATTCGTCGAGAGTTACAAGACTCGCTGGCGCGCGTCTTGGCTGGCGAAGAATGCCTGACCGATTGGGAGCAAAGCAAAATACGTATGCAGCCCAACTGGGAAAAATTTCGTAACACGTTCTTTAGTTCACCCTGGATTGACGGCCTCTGCCACTTACCCGGCGCACGTGACTCGTTGGACAAGACGCTGTCAGCCGCGTGGGAAAGCCTGCATTACCCACGCCCGGAAAATTGCTCGGATGCCGTCTGGCACGACTATCTTCAGCCCAATGAGCGGCGGAAACTGGAGGACATGCGCACGAAAAGCCAAGTCTCATCGGTGGGGTTGCGGCAGGCGCTGGAAGCATATCAATACGCAAAAAAAGAAGCATGGCGTTTGCAGCAAGAGCTGATAGGGCTGGAAGGCGTTGGCGGTGACGGCAAAACGCAGCAGATCGAAACGCTGCGAGTGAATTTGAAGCAAGCCCAAGATCAGTACGACGAGCTTGGGCGGCAACTGAACACCCACGAAAACGAACTCACGGCTTTACTCGCGGAAATCAAAAATCAGGATTCGGTTTACGAGCGCGAACGCAAGAAACTGCTGGCAGGTCACCCAGAACGGCAGGCAGCACGCGAAGCCGAGAAAGTGGTGGAGATGATCGACAGCCTGTTACCAAACCTGTTCAACCTAAAATTACAGGCATTATCAGAGGCAGTGACGCGGATTTTCCGGGCGTTGCACCACAAGGATCAAGTCGCACGAATCGATATTTCAAAAGAAGGCCGCACCACGCTGTTCAGTCATGACGGCACGGAAATCGACCTGCCAAAATCCTCCGGCGAGTCGCAGTTGTTCGTGCTGGCTCTGGTCGGTGCACTGGCCGAGGTAACAGGTTATCGGGTGCCTATGATTATTGACACGCCACTGGCGCGGCTTTCCGAAACGCACTGCCAAAACCTGCTGCGTTACTGGACATCCGACCCTGAACGCCAGGTGATTCTGCTGGCACAGGACAAGGAAATCAGCGCACAGGATTATGCTGTTTTGAACGGCTCGGTAAATAAAACCTACCTGCTACGTCATAAACAGATCAGCCAGGGCGTTGGCCAAAGCGAGGCAATCGAGAACGCCTATTTTGGGGAAATGGCATGAGCACAATCAGCGAAATCATCACAGCGAGCTACTCAACCAGCAAAGATGCCGAGCAGGTAGGTAAAGAAATCAAAAAATGGCTGGGATGTGAAACCAATTACGAAATCGCTCGCCTCGCATTAGGCCGTTCCATGATGCTTGAGGATGCCCCTGAACCGGCTCCCGATGCCAAAGGCTTGGCATTGAAGGGCATACAGCTTTTTGGCAGCGAAGCAGATGCCAACTATTTGTGGATTGCTTTGCTGGGCGAACAGTTGCGCCTATACGGCCACCCGGAATTTACGCTGGAGGGCTTGCAGCAACTGGTACGCGACCATTGGCATCGCGGCGTGGTCGAACTGGAAAAAGACTGGCGGGAAGCGGAAGGAGATGAGGCGAAGTTTATTGACCGCTTGGCACGTCGCGCGGCGTTGCCAGAAAACCTGATGCCGATGCCGGTTGATGATGAATTCGATGGCATTGCCATCACCCCGAATGCTGCGAGTGAAGCCGAGTGCAGCGGCCTGGTCAAAAAACTGAAAGGTCTGGGCGTGGCGGCTGAAATCCGCGACTCCGTGGTGGGGCCACGTCTGACCCGTTTCCGACTGTATCTATCCGCCACTGGGGATTTTTCGCAACTCGAAAACAAGCTGGATGAGCTTGGGTTTTCGCTTGGCATCGAACAAGGAAGCATCGTCCTGAGTCAGGCGGATGAGCCGCAAACCTGCTTCCTCGCTCTTCCTCGCAAACAGGCTGAATGGCTGGCTGTGGATGTTCGGCACTTCGAATCCGCAGCACGAAAATTCGCCGACTCGAACATGGTTTTGCCCGTCACGCCCGGACTAGATGTCGTCGGTGAGCCTGTGATTTTCGACCTGGCTGATGCCCCGCATTTATTGATTGGCGGAACAACAGGTAGCGGCAAGAGTGTATGCGTTAACGCGCTGTTGTTGAGCTTGCTGCTGTCCGCACGCAAGCTGCCGATTCAATTTGCCCTCATAGACCCAAAGCAAGTTGAATTCAGACTGTGGCAGGACTGTGGGATTTTGTATGCGGATATCGCCACCTCCGTTTCTGCGGCGAGCACCTTGCTGGACGGGCTGATAGATGAAATGGAAAGTCGCTATGCGCAATTCGCCAAGTTGGGCGTTAAGAATTTTCTGGAAGCGCGAGCGCACGGCTTTAAAGGCGGCTGGATTGTCGTTGCCGTAGACGAAATGGCCGAGCTGGTGATGCAAGGTAAACCCGGCAAGGCCGCTGAAGAAAAATTGGTGCGCCTGGCGCAGAAAGCCCGCGCCGCAGGCATACACCTTATTCTCGCAACCCAGCGCCCAGAGGCTGCCACATTTTCCGGGTTGCTACGCAGTAATTGCCCCGCCCGAATCGCGCTCCGCGTTCAAAAATCAACCGAGTCGAAAATCATTCTGGACGAGACGGGTGCCGAGTCCCTGTTAGGAAAAGGCGACATGATGCTCAAGGGAACCGGTTTGCAAACCCAACGAGCACACGGCTATTTGCTTAATACAAACGACATTTCCAGGCATTTCAGCCGTACCTGAATTCAGCCGCGCATCTGAGCAAATAGTTGCGCGATTTCCTGTTTGCTCTTGCGTAGCAACTCGATTTCAACCGCTGTCAGATCGCGTGGCTGCGGGTTCTTTCCCACCATGTCGGTCAGTTTCCGAGTTGAAGGCGTGAGCGGGTCTTTGTCGCTTATCGGTTGCTGTTTCATACTGATACTTTCGCTTGCTCCCTGGCGGCAAAAATCTTCGTTGCAGGCGGGCTGTTTTAAATCAACCCATTCTTTATGTCTGCGCAAACGCACCTGCCAGACATCAGGTCAAGTTTCCTCTGGGCTGATTAAGACAACACTTGGAAAGTAATTGGCATAACGCCGCGTATCCCGCGTGAGAAGCGGATAACCAGACACCGCCGCGTGGGTGCCAATGAAAAAATCGCTGAGGACATTACTTTTGCTGCCGCCGCGCTGGCGGTAGCGCACGAAGGCTTTGCCCGCGAGGAACAGGGCGGGCCGAGGAATTTCGATCAGGGTTAAGCCCAACTCGGCGATGGTTTGATCCAGTGTCTCTACGGTAGAAAACGCCAGCGACAGTTCCGAGTAGATAATCGGGTTAATCGCAAGCCGGTGGATTTTTGCCTGGGCGCGTAACTGGCTGACAGACCAGTCTGCCCATTGCGGATCATTTTCCAGTACGTCGATCAGCACATTGGTATCGACCAGCAGCATCAGTCTTCGCCGCGCAGCAGTGCCATCAGGTCGTCGGTGCGCCATTTGACATCCGCCTTGCCACGTGCGGCATCAAAACGGTCTGGCTTGCGGCTGGGACGCGCTCCTGCCTTGTGGATCACGACATCGCCATCACGATTGACGGCAAAATCCACCGCGCACCCCGGTATCAGTTTCAGGGCATCGCGTATCTGTTTTGGAACAGTGACCTGACCCTTGCTGGTGAGCGTGGTTGACATGGGAACATCTCCTTGAGTATTACAACGTTTTTAATTGTAATACCGCGAAAAGATGCCCGCAACTAAACCTTGCGATAAACCTCTGCCCCCTGTTTCACAAATTCCACCGCCTTCACTTCCATGCCTTTTTGCAAGGCTTCTTCGTCGCTTAAGCCTTGTTTGGCGGCGTATTCGCGCACGTCCTGGGTGATTTTCATCGAGCAGAAATGCGGCCCGCACATCGAGCAGAAATGCGCGACCTTGGCCGATTCTTTGGGCAGGGTTTCGTCGTGGAAGGACTTGGCCTTGTCGGGGTCGAGACCGAGGTTGAACTGGTCGTCCCAGCGGAATTCGAAGCGTGCTTTCGACAAAGCGTTGTCGCGGATTTGTGCGCCGGGATGGCCTTTCGCGAGGTCGGCGGCGTGGGCGGCGAGCTTGTAGGTGATGATGCCCTCTTTCACGTCGTCTTTATCCGGCAGGCCGAGATGCTCTTTGGGTGTCACGTAGCAGAGCATGGCGGTGCCGTACCAGCCGATCATCGCCGCGCCAATTCCACTTGTGATGTGGTCGTAGCCGGGGGCGATGTCAGTCGTCAATGGGCCGAGCGTGTAGAACGGCGCCTCAAAGCACTGTTCCAGTTGCAAGTCCATGTTCTCTTTAATCATGTGCATCGGCACATGGCCGGGGCCTTCTATCATCACTTGCACGTCATGCTTCCACGCCACCTGCGTCAGTTCGCCCAGCGTCTTCAGTTCGCCCAGTTGCGCCTCGTCGTTGGCATCGTAGATTGAACCCGGACGCAGGCCGTCGCCCAGCGAAAAAGCCACGTCGTAGGCTTTCATGATGTCGCAGATGTCTTCGAAATGGGTGTAGAGGAAGGATTCCTTGTGATGCGCCAGACACCACTTGGCCATGATCGAACCGCCGCGCGAGACGATGCCGGTCATGCGGTTGGCGGTCATCGGCACGTAGCGCAGCAACACGCCGGCGTGGATGGTGAAGTAGTCCACGCCCTGTTCGGCCTGCTCGATGAGCGTGTCGCGGAACATTTCCCAGGTGAGTTCTTCGGCGCGGCCATCGACTTTTTCCAGCGCCTGATAAATCGGCACCGTGCCGATGGGCACCGGCGAATTGCGGATGATCCACTCGCGGGTTTCGTGGATGTTTTTGCCGGTGGACAAATCCATCACGGTGTCGCCGCCCCAGCGGATCGCCCAGGTCATTTTCTCGACTTCTTCCTGGATGCTCGAACCCAAGGCCGAGTTGCCGATGTTGGCGTTGATTTTGACCAGAAAATTGCGGCCAATAACCATCGGTTCGGATTCGGGGTGGTTGATGTTGTTGGGGATAATCGCGCGGCCACGGGCGATTTCGCTGCGCACGAATTCGGGGGTGATTTCGTTTTGCAGATTCGCGCCGAAATTCTGCCCCGGATGCTGGCGGTTCATCAGCAGCGCGAGCTTTTCGCCCAGCGGGCCGGATTGTTTCAATGTCTCCAGATACGCCACACGGTTGTTGTTCTCGCGGATGGCAATGAACTCCATCTCCGGGGTGATGATGCCCTGCCGGGCGTAGTGCATCTGCGAGACGTTCATCCCGGCTTTAGCGCGGCGCGGGGTGCGGTGCAAACCGGGGAAACGCATCGCAGCCAATTCTGGATTGTCCGCCTGCTGACGACCATATTCCGAGCTTAGGTCAGTCAACACCTCGGTGTCGCCGCGTGCCGCTATCCACTTCGTGCGCAGCGCCGACAGCCCGGTGCGGATGTCGATTTTGGCGGCGGGGTCGGTGTACGGGCCAGAGCAGTCGTAGACAAAAATGGCGGGGTTTTTCTCAACCTGTGCAGTCGCGCTGTTTTGTCCGGGCGTGCCGCTAAACATCAATGGCGTGTCGGATTGGCTGATCTCGCGCATGGGCACTTGAATATCCGGCGTGCTGCCCTGCACATATACCTTGCGTGAATTGGGCAAAGGCTGCACCGCCGCTTCATCGACGTGGGCGGTGGCGGCTAAGAATTTGGGGTTGGCATTCATGTGGCGCTCCAAAGTTAAAAGCAGGGAGCGCTTCACGCTTCCCTAGGTATTTATAAAGGGGGCGCTTCACGCTTTCCTACGGCGGTATCAACCGCGTCAGGTTCCAAGGGTATTTCTCACTGCCGTCATCCAGCAGACCCCTAGCGAATGCCCAGAAGGTAGCCGAAATATGCAATAATTGCAAGGCAAGACCCTATCTAACCTATTGAT
The DNA here is from genome assembly GCA_043740065.1 of Thiobacillaceae bacterium. Classification (GTDB taxonomy): domain Bacteria; phylum Pseudomonadota; class Gammaproteobacteria; order Burkholderiales; family Thiobacillaceae; genus UBA6918. Next base: position 10,761 of record JAYUCZ010000043.1, read on the forward strand.
ATTGAATTAAAAGCACGAATTACAAGCGGGAGGCAGGATGAGTGTCGCAACGAATGTCGCAACGAATATAGAACAGGCACGCTTCAACATGGTGGAACAGCAAATCCGCCCTTGGGATGTGCTGGATCAAACCGTACTCGACCTGCTGTTCAAGGTGCGGCGCGAGGAATTTATGCCCGCCGCCTACCGTGCGCTGGCCTTTGTGGACATGGAAACGCCGCTGGGTCAGGGGCAATCCGGCGCTGGCGAATCCATGTGGTCGCCCAAACTGGAAGCGCGCGCGGTGCAAACCCTGCAACTGAAACCAACCGACAAGGTGCTGGAAATCGGCACCGGCAGCGGCTATTTAACGGCGCTGCTGGCCTCGATGACGGCGCATGTCACCAGTGTGGAAATTCATCCTGAGTTTTTGACCGATGCCAGCGCACGCTTGAAAGCCCACGGCTTTGACAACATCATGCTGGAGACGGGCGATGCCAGCCGGGGCTGGGAACAACACGCGCCGTATGACGTGATTATTGTCACTGGCTCGTTGCCGGTGTTGCCGGAAACCCTGACCGCCCAGCTTGCCCCCGGTGGGCGCTTGTTTGCCATTATTGGCGACGACCCGGTGATGACTGCGCGGTTGATTACCTGCGTATCGCACAAGGTATTTCGCAGCGAAGATTTGTTTGAAACCAGCATCAAGCCGTTGATTAACGCCCAACAGCCGGATCGCTTCAGCTTTTGAGGCACTTTACTGCCAGTGAATTAAAAGCCCGCCTGGAACAAAGCGAACAACCCATCTTGCTGGACGTGCGCGAAGAATGGGAGCTGATGCGCTGCCAGTTGCCCGGAATTATCTGGATACCCATGGGTCAGATTGTGTCGCGCATAGGCGAACTTGATAAAAACAAGGAAACAGTCGTCGTCTGCCATCATGGAATCCGTTCCTGGCAGGTCGCCAAGTTTCTGGAAAGTGAAGGATTTGGAGACGTGATCAACCTGAGTGGCGGCGTGGATGCCTGGGCTAAACAAGTCGATCCCAGCATGGCGCTGTACTAGAAAAAATATGATCTAGAAAGAAATAATGATGAAACCAACCCTCCTCGCCATGATTCTGGGTACGGCGCTGTCCGCACCCGTGTTTGCAGACAATCTATCTGACATTTATCGTGCCGCGCTGGCTTATGATGCCAGCTATGCCGCCTCGCAAGCCGCCTATCGCGCCGCGCAGGAAAAAGCGCCGCAGGCACGTGCAGGCTTGCTGCCCAACGTCAATTTGAATGCCAACGCACGCCACAACAATTCCGACAGTTCCGCTTTTGGCAGTTCCAGTTATAA
>JAYUCZ010000044.1:0-2134 GCA_043740065.1 Thiobacillaceae bacterium
CAGGTATTGGGCAGCCCGGAGCTCGAATATCTGCGCAAGCTTAGCCCGGATGCCTTTGAAGAAGCCCTGCATCACTTGTTTACCGAAGAGCTGGCTGCGGCCATAGTTGCGGACGGCGAAGCCACACCCGCGATACTGGAAGACACCGCCAACAAAACTGGCACGCCGCTGTTTGTGTCCGCACAACCCAGCCCGGAGGTGGTCGCGCATTTAAATCATTACCTGATGCAAAACCTGGCCGAAACCACGGTGGTGCATGGGGTGTTTATGGAAGTGACGGGCGTGGGCGTGCTGATTCAGGGCGAGGCTGCCGTAGGCAAAAGTGAACTGGCGCTGGAGCTGATTACGCGCGGACATCGTCTGGTGGCAGATGATGCGGTGGAGCTGCGCCGGGTTGCGCCAGAAACCTTGGAAGGTGCCTGCCCGCCTATGCTGCGCGACTTCCTCGAAGTGCGTGGTTTGGGCATTCTGAACATTCGTTCACTGTTTGGCGAAACTTCGGTCAAACAGAAAAAAAACCTCAAACTGATCGTGCGACTGGTCGAGCCTGGCGACAACCTCAGCGAGATTAGCCGTCTGGAAATGCAGGCTACGCAAACCGATATTCTGGATGTCAGTATTTCGACCGTGCGTATTCCCGTTGCGGCGGGACGCAATCTGGCCGTTTTGCTGGAAGTGGCCGTACGCAATCATATTTTGATCAGTCGTGGAATTGATCCGGTTGCCGAACTCATGGCGCGCCAGCAACGCTTCATGCAAGAGGAATCGTGATTCATGACTGGCCCTAGGCTGGTGCTGGTGTCCGGGCTGTCAGGGTCGGGCAAAAGTATCGCCAGCGCAGTGCTGGAAGATGCAGGTTATTACTGCATCGACAATCTGCCGCTGTCGCTGGTTGAGGATGTTGTGCTGCACCTGTCAAAGTCCGGCCAGCAGCGCATTGGCATTGCCGTCGATGCACGCGGCGGGGAAGATTTCATCGGCTTTCCGGCACTGTTGAAAAAATTGCAGGCGGACGGGTTTGACGTGCGCGTGATTTTTCTTGAAGCCAAGACCCCCACGCTGGTCAAACGTTTTTCCGAGACGCGGCGCAAGCACCCACTCTCGTCAGACAGTGTTTCGCTGGCTGAGGCCATCGACCTGGAGCGCGAAAAACTCGCCAGCGTGATTCGTCACGCACACCGCATCGACACCAGCGACCTTGCGCCCGGCACGCTTTGCCAATGGGTGCGCGAACTGGTGTCGCGGGATAAATCACGCATCACCGTGCTATTTCAGTCTTTTGGTTTTAAACACGGCATTCCGCTCGATGCCGACTTGGTATTTGACGTGCGCTGCTTGCCAAATCCGCACTATGTGCCGGAACTCAGGCCGCTTACGGGCAGGGACGAGGCCGTCAGAAATTACATAGAAGCCAGCCCGGAGGCCGTCGCCATGTTGGCCGATATCCGCAGTTATATCGAGAAATGGTTGCCGTGTTTTATCCATGACAACCGTGCTTACTTGACGGTTGCCATCGGCTGCACCGGCGGCCAGCATCGCTCGGTCTATTTTGTCGAATCGTTGGGCGCGGCATTCCGGGAGGGCGAACAGGTGCTGGTTCGTCACCGCGAGCTGGGCGCGTAAATCGAACATGGAAATTTTGCGTGGCGTGTTGAAACCCGGCGATGTATTGGTGCTGATGGTGGCAGGTCTTTTTACGGCTGGCCTGTTTGTCCATGCCTGGCTTCAGCCAGCCGGGAAAGTGCTGGTGGTCCGCGCACAGGGCAATGTTGTTGCCAGGGCGGCGCTTGATCGTGACGCAGGATATGACGTGAAAGGCAAGCTGGGCTTGAGCCGCATCGAAATCCTGCGTGGTCGCGCACGGGTTAAGGCCGACCCCGGCCCACGACAGATTTGTGTCAAGCAGGGCTGGATCAATCGGGCGGGAGAAATTGCGCTGTGTCTGGCGAATGAAGTCAGCCTGGAAATCCAGGGTGCAGGAAAATCCTACGACTCGATGAGTTACTAACCCGGATGTTTCATAAATTGACGTGCGTCCTCGCTGGTCTTTTGTTCCGTATGAAAATTTTGTTCAGTCGGGCGTATGAACCACTACGCCGCTCCTTCTCAAAATCTCCCTACGAAACAAAATCCT
>JAYUCZ010000045.1:0-5162 GCA_043740065.1 Thiobacillaceae bacterium
TGTTTGGCGGCGGGCGGGGTGGCGGCAAAGGCGGGGGCGGACAGGATCAGGGCGAGGACGGCGATTTTATGCATGAGATTCTCCAGTTAAAAATAAACGGTGCTGCTTCAATGTGCGGGATGGGGTGCGGGCATCATGGAACGGACTTCCGCTGACACTTTCACCTTCTCCACTTTTTCGCCGCGCCTGATTTTCAGCGTCAGCGGAACCTTGTCGCCCGCTTTTAGCGGACGTTTCAAATCTTCCAGCATCAGGTGCAATCCGCCCGGCTCCAGCTTGACGGTTTGCCCCTTGGGTAGATCAATTTTTTGCAGTGGACGCATCAGCATCACGCCGTTGTCCATTTTCATTTCGTGCAGCTCGACCAGACCGGCCACCGGGCTGCTGGCTCCGATCAGTGCGCCCCCTTTTTGGCTGGTGATGTCGAGGAAGCCGCCTACTACCTTCTGACCCGGCGCAGGCTCGCGGATCCAGGCGTTTTCAATTTTGATGTCGGCAGCAAAAACGGGTGCGGCAAGTAACAGGGAAAAAATCAGGCCGTGCAATTTCATTGGAAATCTTCAAAAAAATGCCCGTAGGGCTGCGGGCAGAGAAAAAGGAAGGATGCACATGAAGCGACTCATGCACACGTCCGATGTTGCCAAAGGCGTTTGATCCGCACAACGTGACATATTGTCGCATGTCACTGGCGTGGCGCGACAGGTTGTGCGGATGCCGGGATAAAGATGTTGGTCAGCCCACCGGGGAAGGTTTCCACCCACTCTCCCAGCGGGAGAGGGCTGGGGTGAGGGAGAGCGATCGCGGAGGAAAAAGTTTTGCCGTGCATGGATTTCTCCCTCACCCCTAGCCCCTCTCCCGCTGGGAGAGGGGAAAAAGTCGATGCCGTCAGGCTGCATGTTTGCGATACGGGTAGAACTCGTCACCCACGCGGTTCATGCGCGAGATGTCAAAGCGCAGTTTGGTGTCGCCGCCGAACTGGTTCTCGATGGCAGCGTAGGCTGCGCTGGCCCAGGCTTTGTCCTTGAGTTCGTCGGCGATGCCTTCGACCCAGTGCAGTTTGTCGGTAGTGTCGGTGAGGGCGTTGCCGCAGGCTTCATAAACCTTGCGCACCAGCGCCGCATCGAGGTTGTAGCTTTTCAGGCGCGTCACCAGTTGTGCGCAGGCTTCGGCATTGTTACAGGTTTGGGCGGCGTTCATGAACATGGCTTCGGCACCAGCTAAATCGCCACCCAGGTTTGAATTAGAGCCTTGCGCCATGATGCTACCGATGTGCGCCAGCGCGTAGTGATCTTTGGCGGCGGCTTGCGCGGTATTCAGTACGGCGGTGGCCCAGGCACTGTCTTGCAAGTCCAGCAAAATGGCTTGTGCCAGTTTGGTGATGTCATACACACCGGCATCGGGGTTGGCCTTGAGCGCGGCTTCGCGTTGCTCAAGGTAGGCGCGGGCTTTTTCGCGGCCAACTTGCTTGTTTTTCAGCTCCGCCGCAGCAGTGTGGATGACATCCTTGAACTGGGTAAAGTCGGTGGATTTGGCGGCGGCCTGATCCAGCAAACGGGTCAGCCAGGCGGCATCGTTCAGGTGTTTATCCACCGCCAGAATCAGCGGACGGGCACGCTGGAATTGGTAGTCGCCTTCATTCAACATGGCTTCTACCTTGCCCAGCAGCTTGGCGGCGTAAAACGGGTCTTCCAGCTCGGCCATGACCTGATCGGTGAGCGTGAACAGCTTTTTGGGCGTGTTGCACAGGTCTTCCTGTTTGCCGAAGGCCACGTACTTGGCCTGGTTGGCGGCACGTTTGTCGAGCTTGGTCTGCACGCGGGAGACGCGCTCGGCATCGTCGGCAAAATCGGTTTTGGCGGCTTCCACCACTTTTTGCATTTCGTCCAGCGAGGCCACGGCGTTTTCGGCGCTGTCCATCAGTGTGGCCGCGCCGGGCGCATCGCCGGTGGCTTTCAGGCCGCGTGCCAGTTCGATAAATTCACTGGTGGCAGTGGCAATGTCGCCGCCTTTTTTCAACACGGCTTGCATGAAATCGGTTGCGCCGTCCAACGCACGCTGGTACAGCGCTTTGGCACGCGCCGGGTCGCCCAGGGTTTTGGCGGTTTCGCCCGCCAACGACAGCAAGTCACCGACGTTGGTCAGTTTGGTGGCGGCTTTTTCCAGAATTGCGCCAGCGTAGTCTTTGTCCAGCAGGTGTTCGACCGCCGCTCCGGCCAGCTTGGTGTATTCCACGGCGCGGCTGATTTTGCTCTCGGCTTTTTCGAAGACTTTTTTAGCGAAGCTGTTTTCGCCCATCATCGCCATGGCCTGGCGACCCAATTCAATCAGCGGGTCGAGGTTGTTGGTTTCTTTCAGCGCCTTGTCCAGCGCGGCGGCTGCGCCGTCCTTGTCGCCGAGGATTTTCATCTTGCCTTCGGCCAGATACACCTGTTCTTCGCCGGACATGCAGTAGTCTTCTGCGGTTTGCAGCAGTTCTTCGGCGCGGGGCTGATCGCCCAATTGCTTGTACACGATGGCCACCGCCGCCAAATCTTTGGTGAACTGGCAGTCGTCCGCCACGCGGTCAACCAGTTCCTTGGCATAGGCCGCGTCGGCGGGTTCCTGCAGGGCTTCCAGCGCCAGTGCGGCATAGTCTGCACCGCTGCTACAGGCGGATTCTTTGGGGCTTAAGGTGTCGCGGGTGGCCATATCAAACTCCTTGCTGAGATCGCGGAATTTTACCGCGCCCGCGAGCGCCAGCTACCAGGAAGGTTTTATGAGCATATAGCGGCAATTTGTCCGGGAGACGCTGGTTTGGCTTGACGTGACTCCAGAGTGGGTAAAGCCACACTTGAACCACGAAGGACACAAAGGGCACGAAGGTTTTTCTTTGTGTTCCTTTGTGTCCTTCGTGGTGAATGGTTTTGTGGGCTTATAGGACGTAGTGCGACATCAGCCGAGCTTGGCAGGAACCAAATTGGCCAACTGGTCGATGCCCATGGTGCGGAACAGTTCGTTGACCAGCGCGTTCTGGCCTTGCAGGGTGATGACTTTGCCGCTGCCGAGCAATTGCATTAGCTGTCCGATCAGGTTGCCGATGTAGGCATAGTCGATGCGGCTCACGGTAGAGCAATCCACCACGACATTGACGTGGTTTTGCGCGTACTGCATCAACTTGCTGATTTGATCCTGATTGGCATCCGAAATAACGCCGCTCAGGCTAAACGCATTTTTGGGCATTTCGGGTTCCGGGGCGGCAACTTCCTCTGCGGCTTGCACGGTTTCCCAGGATGGCGGCGAGAGTTCGAAGGTCACGGCAAAATCCACCGCCATGTCTTCAAATTCGGTTTGTTTGCCCAGCAGCTGATAAACCGCCATCAACATTTGCCAGTATGCCTGTATGCCCGGTTCTGCGTGCATGCGCGAGCGCAGCAGATTGACCATGCTGCCTGCGCCGCTGACCTGGAATTTAAGTTTGTGTTTGCGGCTGGTCGCCAGCATGTCGGAAACGCTTTGTGCGCCTTGCGGCTCCACTTCGCTGACCTTGGAAAAATCCAGTTGCAGGGAGGCACCTTTGTCCAGGCTGGACAGGATGTTGCCGAGTTTTTCGCCAGTTGTGCCGTCCAGCGTGGGTGGCAATACCAAGGGTCGTGAGGTTGCTTTCTGGCTGGATTTTTTTGCGTCCGGCTGTCCGGCTGTAAAGGCTGGCGGCGAACTTTCAAAGCGCATGGCGTAATCCAGCCCGAGGCGGTCAAAGTCGGTTTGGCGCTGGCCGAGGCGGTAATAATCAAACAACATGTGCCAGATGCGTAGGTTGTTTTCCGCCAGCAGGTTCTTGAGCGTGGCCTCCACATTTTCGGTCTGGCCGCTGGCGTACAGGATGGCAATATCGCCCAATGCCGAGTCGGCACCGCCGACCATTTCGTCCACCACGATTCCGGAATGGTTTAGCGCCTCCGAGCCTACCGTCAGTGCCGGGCTGAGCGTTGTTGTGCGCAACCCGGAACTGCGGGGGGCTGGTTCGGGCTCGGGCTTGCTTCGGTCTTTGCGGAAAAACGGCAGGGGCATGTGCGGGCGTTAGCGTGAAAAGGCTTATGGATACAAAATGATACTGTGGAATGGCCGACAAGTGGCGGGTATTCGCCGACAAACGGCTATTTCTGACATTTTACGTCAGCCATTAGCCCGGATTTATGAAACATTCGGGCTGGCCGCCTGGCTAAAGTCTTCCAGCACCTTGGCGACAAATTCCGGCGCAAGGTCGCGCACGATAAATACAAAGCGGCTACGGTGGTCATCGGAGGGCCAGCGCGCAAGTTCTGCCCACGGATACAGCACGTGTTGTACGCCGTGCAGCACAGTGGGTTTGTCGTGCCCCGCCAGGTTGACGATGGCCTTGAAGCGCAGCAGGTGTTCGGAACGAAAACTCACCAGCATTTCCAGCGCGGCCTGCAAGCCAGCCACGGGGATGGGGTTGTCGATGATGACCGAGAACGAACGGATGCGGTTGTCGTGTGCATCTTTAACCGCTTCAACGTTGCCGAGTGCGCCAGCCTTCACCGGCTTGTAGCGCTGCGCGTTGAGCCAGGTTTGCACATCGGGGATTTTGTCGCGGCTGTTAAATAGTCCCAGATTCAGAATTTTGTTGAAATCAATGTTGCCCTTGATGGCATGAATTTGCATGGCGGCAGGGTTGAGTTCGTTCAGGCGCTCCTTTAATGCCGCAAGCTCCGCCGGGCTGGCCAGATCGGTTTTGGTCAGAATCAGCCGGTCGGCCACGGCCGCCTGCTTGGCCGCTTCGAAGTAACTGTCCAGTTGTGCTTCGCCCAGCACCGCATCGACCGTGGTGACGACGCCATCCATGCGAAATCTTGCGCGTATCCATGGGTCGTTCAACAGGGTGTCGAGGATGGGCGCGGGGTCGGCAATGCCGGTGGTTTCGATGACCACGCGCTCAAATTCTGGAATGTCGCCGCGCTCGCGTGCCATGTAGAGGTTTTTCAGGGTGGGCGATAGTGTGCCGGACACCGTGCAACACACGCAGCCGCCGGACAGCACCGCTATTGGCCCTTGCATTTTTTCCAGCAAATCGTGATCCAGGCTGACATCGCCGAATTCGTTCATCACCACCGCAGTGCGCGGCAAATGGCGGATAAGCTGGTTTAACAGCGTGGTTTTGCCGC
>JAYUCZ010000046.1:0-11993 GCA_043740065.1 Thiobacillaceae bacterium
CCCGTCGGCCTGATGATCTCCATTGAAGATGCCGCCGACACAATTTTGCCGGAGTTCCTCATGGACAAGGATCCCGCTTACGAAGACTGGTTGACCAACAAGGTGGGCGGCACGTTAAAGCGCGTTAAAGCAGGTGATGCCGGGCTGCATCATCACAACGATGCGATGGAAATCCTCCGACAACGCCTTGCCGCCCGTTTTGGCAAGAGCGGCGCATAAGCTCCGTGCGCCCAGCCCCCATGCGCCTGGCCTGGTCGGATGATGCGCTTGACGATCTGGAGCGCATCATTGCGTATTATCACGGGCAAACTGGAACCGCTACGGCATCTGCCGTGCAAGCCAGACTCATTCAGCAAATTCTGGCGCTGACCGATTTTCCAGAACGTATCCGTAAGAGCGAACGAGTTGTCGGCGCACGCGAGTTGGTCATTCAGCGCTTGCCCTACATGGTCTTCGTGCAAATTCACGAAGATGCCATGCGCGTACTCAACATTGTGCATACGGCGCGAAAGTTTCCATAGCCCATAAGGTTCAAGCGCCAACCTTAATCAGCCCGCACTCACCAAGTTGCACCACCCTGTCCGCCAGCGCCAAACTGGCCGGGCGGTGGGTAATCAGCAGCACGGTGCGTTTGGCCAGCAGGTCGCGGCATTCCTGCAAAAATTCGCGCTCGCCTTCGGGGTCAAACATGGCGGTGGCTTCGTCGAGGATGAGGATGGGCGGGTTTTTGAGTAGCGCCCTGGCCAGCGCCAAACGTTGTTGCTGACCGCCGGACAGGCGAATGCCGCGGTCGCCGATCAGGGTGTCGTAGCCTTGCGGCAGTTTGAGGATGTAGTCGTGGGCGCGGGCGGCGTGGGCGGCGGCTTCGATGTCGGTCTGGCTGGCGTTATCGCGGCCATAGGCGATGTTGTCGCGCACGCTGCCGTTGAATAGTAAAACGTGTTGCGGCACCACGCCGATCTGGCGGCGCAGGCTGGGTAGGGCGATTTCGTGGATGTCGATGCCGTCGATCAGGATGCGGCCTGCGTTGGGCTGGTACAGGCGCATCAACAAATGTGCCAAGGTGCTTTTGCCCGCGCCGTTGTGGCCGGTAATGGCGATGGTTTCGCCAGCGCGGATATGCAGGTTGATGCCGACCAGCGCAGGCGGGCGACCGGGGTAGGCAAAGTGAATGTCGCGGAATTCAATTTCGCCGCGCACGTTGTTCAATTCTCTGCCCGGATGCAACAGCGGTTCGGGCGGTTCGGCCATCACGTCCATCAGCCGCGCCAGTGCGCCGCGTGCGCCTTGTATCTGGCCGTAGGTGTCGGCCAGGGCGCTGACGGGGCGGGTGAGCAGCGTGGCGTAGAGCAAAAAGGTAATCAGCTCGGCGGCCTGCATTTGACCCACGTTCAGGCGGTCTGCCGCCAGCCACAAAATCAGCAGCACGCCCGCCGCCGCCAAAAATTGCAGCCCCGGCCCCAGCGCTGCATACACGGCGCGTTGCGCGGCGCTGATGGTCAGAATGCGATTGATCTGCTCGCGGTAACGGGCGGACTCCTGCGGCTCGCGGGTAAAGGTTTTAATCACCGGCAACATGCCGAGATTTTCTTCGGCCACGCCCACCATGCCGGCGTAGGCTTCTTGCCAGGCTTGCGCCAGCGGGCGCAATTTGCGGCCAAGGATTTTAATCAGCAGATAAAACACCGGGATCAGCAAGGCCGCCACCGCGCCCAGCCACAGGTCGATATTGAGCATAAAGGCCAGCGCACCCACCACCACAAACAGCAGCGGCAATATCCCCAGCAGCGTACCGGTCAAAAAGCCGGAGAGGGTGTCCACATCACGCGTTAACAAGGCGAGGATTTCACCCTGTTTGCGCTGGTGATAAAAGTTGATGGGCAGCGCCTGTAAATGGTCGTAAAGACGAACGCGCAAGTCGGCCAGAATGTGTTCGGCGTTGCGGCTGGTGACGACGATATTGCCAAACTTGAGCAAAGCCTGCGCGGCAAACACCGCCAGCAATATCAATAAAATCGTCCCGGTGTTTTGCAGCTCCCGCGCCAGAAAACCCTGCGCCAGCTTGCCGCCCAACCAGGGAATCGCCAGCGCCAGCGCGCTTTCGGCCAGCATCATGGCGGCGCTGGCAAGCAAGGCCAGACGGTAGGGCGCGGCGTAGCCGAGTAAGGTTTTAAAGTTACTCATGCCGCCCCGGCAAGCGTTTGAGTACACCGGTGAAGGCTCTGTGCAAATACAGGCCGGGCAGTTGCCAGGCAGCGGCGTTTGGATATTTTTGGCGCATGTAATCCGCAGGTGGAAAAACATGCTCCGCCGCAAAGCTCAATTTGCCTTGCAGGTTTTCAATCGCGGCAAAATCCATCCAGTGCTGTTTGATGCTACTGGACGCGAGATATTCGGAAGCGGTTTCGCGGCGGGTTTGTGCGGGCAAACTGTTCAAGAAATCTTCCAGTCGGACTGTACCAAAACAGGCGTGCGCCAGTTTCAGGCTTTCCACCACTTCGACGCTCAGGCCTTTTTCGTGTGCGGCATTCAGCAAACTCTCCAGCCCGGCGGCATCGAATTTTTCTGCCAGCAAGTGTATGTCCATCAGCCAGATCAGCCGGTCCGAATCATAGTGCGCCACGCCGTCCACATAATAGGGGTTGTTGCGATGCGTGGCGCGGTGCATACAGGCCAGCAGCATGGCGTGTTGCGGGCAGGCGGCAAGCGCGTGGGGCGCAAGTGCGGGCAGCGGTTGCGCCTGTTGCAGCAGTTCGTCGTGGCTAAACAATTTGGCCAGCACCTGCGAGTTGTTGATGCGCCAATGCACATCTAGGCTGTGATTGCCGGTGGCGGAGTCGGCATGGGTAAAGGTCGCCTGATAGCTGATGTATTGCCCGTGTACGCCGCCTTCGCGCACAAAGCCCAAGGGCGCGAGTATTTCGGCCACGCGCACACGCGCCGCATCCGCAATCAGAAAGTCGGTATCACCGCGTGTGCGCAGCGCGGGTTGTGCGTACAGACCGTAAGCCAACGCCGTGCCCTTGAACAAAACCGGCTGGATGTCGGCGGCATTGAGTGCGGCGAAAACCTGTTCCAGCAAATGTTGATGGCGCAATTCCCACATGGTGCGAGTGATGGCGTTCTCGCGACATTGTTCCAATATCGCCAGCGGCCATTTCTGCTGACCGGAATGTTGCGCATTAAACGCCTGATGCAGCAAGGGCAGTACGCCATGAAACGCGGCACGATCCAGAAAAGCGGCAAGCGTGTCTTCGCTGGCATCAAAACCCCAAGCGGGCAGTTCGCCGCGCAGCACCGCGCAAAGCAATGCATCTATTTCCGACGGGGCTGGCAAGGCTTGCATCGGTAAGGCTAATCGCGCTGGTAAATATCTTCCAGCCGCACGATGTCGTCCTCGCCAAGGTAGCTGCCGGACTGCACTTCGATGATGTGCAAGGGCTGATCGGTGTCGTTGGCCAGGCGATGCACCATGCCGGCGGGGATGTAGGTGGACTGATTTTCGCTCAGCGTGATGACCTCATCGCCACGCGTGACAGTAGCAGTACCGCTGACCACCACCCAGTGTTCGCTGCGATGCTGGTGCGATTGCAGGGAAATTTTTGCGCCGGGTTTCAGCATGATGCGCTTGACCTGAAAGCGTGCGCCTGCGTCGCGCTGCTCGTACCAGCCCCAGGGGCGATGCACGCGGGCGTGGTTGAGGTGTTCGGCGCGCCCACCCGCGCCGATGCGTTCGACGATTTTCTTGACCTGCTGCGCCTGGTCTTTGTGCGCGACCAGCACTGCGTCCTGGGTTTCAACAATCACCACGTCTTGCAGGCCAATCGCCGCAACCAACCGGCTTTCGGCGCGTATGTAGGAGTTGCTGACCTGTTCCAGCAGCACGTCGCCGCGCACGCTGTTGCCCCAGGTGTCACGGCTAGTTGCGGTTTGCCACAACGACGACCATGAGCCGACATCGTTCCAGCCGATGTCCACGGGGACGACGGCGGCGGCGCTGGTTTTTTCCATGACGGCGTAGTCGATGGATTCTGACGGGCAACGCTTGAACGACTCGACACCCAGCCGACAGAAATCCAGATCGCTGCTGCGTTGCTGCCATGCGTCGCGTGCCGACATTAAAATATCCGGGCGAAATTTTTCCAGCTCTTCAAGGTAACGTGCGGCCTTGAATACGAACATGCCGCTGTTCCAGAAATATTCGCCGCTTTGCACATAGGCTTGCGCGGTGGCGGTATCGGGTTTTTCGACAAATGCCGCCACGCTGAAAACCCCGCTCTGGTTTTTCAGCACTTCGCCGCGCCGGATATAACCGTAGCCGGTTTCCGGCGCATCGGGCCAGATGCCAAACGTCACCAGGTAGCCGCCTTCGGCCGCCTGTGCAGCGCGGGCAATGGCCAGATGAAATGCCGCTGTATCAGCGATCAGGTGATCGGCAGGCAGCACGATCATGATGGCATCCGCATCCTGCTCCAGCAGCGCCAGCGCGGCCACCGCCACGGCAGGCGCGGTGTTGCGGCCTGCGGGTTCGAGCATGATGGCGGGATGCTGCACGCCGATTTCCTGCATTTGCTCGGCCACCAGAAAACGGTGGTCGTGGCCGCACACCAGCATCGGGGTCTCGCTCATGTTTGGCAGGCCGTTCAAACGCAGCACGGTTTCCTGCAACATGGAACGTTCGGACACCAGCGGCAATAGCTGCTTGGGCAAGGCCGCACGCGACAGCGGCCACAGGCGCGTGCCGGAACCGCCGGAGAGAATCACGGGATAAAGCATTATTTTTTGTACTCGCTGCTGTACTCATTCAGGCTGGCATCGCTGGCGGATTCGGCCAGTGTTTCAGCCAATTTCACGCCCACTTCGCCCAGTATGGTGAAATGCCCCATCTTGCGACCGATGCGGGCTTGCTGTTTGGCGTAGAGATGCAGTTTTAAGTCGGGGTTGGACAATAGCGCTTGCCAGGCCGGTTCGCCGTCTTGCCAAAAGTCGCCCAGCAGGTTGACCATGGCCGCCGGGGTCAGCAATTTGGTCGAACCAAACGGCAGACCGCACAACACGCGCACTTGCTGTTCAAACTGGTCGGTGACGCAGGCATCCAGGGTGTAATGCCCGGAGTTGTGGGTGCGCGGGGCGATTTCATTGACCGCCAGCGCAGCGTTTGCGCCGACAAAAAATTCGACCGCCAGTACGCCCACATAATTCAGCTCATCGGCAATGCGGGTTGCCAAGGTTTGCATCTGTGCTTCGTCCATAGTGCGGGACGAGGGAACAATGGTGGTGTGCAAAATGCCGTTGACATGCACGTTGCGGCCTGCGGGAAACACCGCGCACTGCCCGGCATCGTTGCGCGCCAGCACCACCGAGGCTTCTACCCGGTAGGCAAACCATGCCTCCAGGACGCAGGGCTGCGCACCAAAACCCGCGAACGCTGCACGCGCTTCGTGAAGGTTGTTGACCACGGCCTGACCTTTGCCGTCGTAGCCAAAACGGCTGACCTTGAGGACAAATTTCTCGCCGCCCAAATGAGCCATTCCGGCAGCAATATCCTCGGCAGATTCGATAGTCCAAAACGGCACATGCGGAATACCGTGTTCGCGCAGCCAGGATTTTTCGCGGCTACGGTTCTGGGTAATGGCCACCGCTTCGGCGGGCGGACAAACCCGGGTGTGCTGCGCCAGACTGGCCAGGGTTTGCGCGGGAATGTTTTCAAATTCGGTGGTAATTGCGGCGCAAGTCTCGGCCAGTTTGCGAATCGCCTCGGCATCGTCATACCCTGCCTGTACATGCACGTCGGCAATCTTGCCGGCCGGGCTGTGCGGGTCGGGATCCAGCACCATGACGCGATAGCCCATGGCGTGCGCGGCGTTGGTAAACAACAGGCCAAGCTGACCGCCGCCCAGCACACCCAACATTGCGCCGGGAAGAATGGGCAGCTTAGTCTGCATCCGGCAAGCTCATCGCCAACACTGCTTGCACTTGCTGCTGGCGGAAGTCATGCAGTTTTTGCGCGACTGCGGCATCTTCTCGCGCCAGCATGGCAATCGCAAACAGCGCCGCATTGGCCGCGCCCGCCTCGCCGATGGCAAACGTGGCGACGGGTATGCCCTTGGGCATTTGCACGATAGAGTACAGCGAGTCCTGGCCCTTGAGATATTTGGACGGCACCGGCACGCCCAATATCGGCACGATGGTTTTAGCCGCCAGCATACCGGGCAAATGCGCCGCGCCGCCCGCGCCCGCGATAATGGCTTTTAAGCCGCGCGACTCGGCGCTGGCGGCATATTCGTACAACAAATCTGGGGTACGGTGCGCGGATACCACTTGCGCTTCATAAGGGATGCCGAAAGCCTTCAGTTGCATAACGGCGTGTTGCATGACTTCCCAGTCACTGGAAGAACCCATGACAACGCCAATAAGGGGCTGGGACATGGCGAGATCCTGCACGATTAAGCGAAGCCGGTATTCTACCCAATGAATACGCAGATGACTTATGCTTATGTCTGTCCTATTTTCATCCAGCCCATTACGATGAACCCGACCAATGCTGAAATCCGCGAACTTGAACTCCGCCTCAAAGCGCTGGAAGTCGAACACCGCGATCTGGATGCGGCCACTACGCACATGGCGGAAACCAACTTTCCGGATCAGCTCACCTTGCTGCGTCTGAAAAAACGCAAGCTGGTTCTCAAGGACGAAATAACCAAACTCGGCATGCGACTGGTGCCGGATATTCCCGCTTGAATTTTCCCCACTTGAATTCCCCCCTCGGAGCAACCAGATGGCCGTCGATTTAATCACACGCAGCAACCTGAAAGCCCTGCACCTGCTGGAACATCTGGGCTTGGGCATTATCGCCATTGCCACGGTGGTGGCGGGTTATGGCGAAGTGATGGTCATGCTGGGCGCGGGCGTGGTCACGCTGCCGGATTTGTTGCTGATGTTCCTGTATCTGGAAGTGCTGGCGATGGTGACGGTTTATTACGAGCAGGGCAAACTACCCATCCGCTTCCCGCTGTATATCGGCATGATCGCGCTGGCGCGCTATCTCATCATCGACATGAAAAACATTACCGATATGCGCATACTGATTGTGGCCGTTTCCATCCTGACTCTGGCCGCTGCGGTGTATGTGCTGCGCTATGGTCACGTGCGCCTGCCTTACGGCGAAGAGTCCGCCAAAAACCGGGTGGAATAATGGTTTGGGGCAAGCTCGCGTAAAATTGCCGCCTCACGATATTTAAAAGCCGAATCATTTTGTCCCAAAACTCGCAAACCTCGCCCGCACAAAAATCCACGCCCGCCAAACTGACTCCGGCGCAGTTTCAGGAAGCCGCCACCCTGCTGGTGGAAGTGCTGAAATTTGACGCGCCTGCCGACGTGCTGCTATCAGCCTATTTCCGTCACCACCCCAAACTCGGCGGACAGGATCGCGGGCAAATCGCCGACTGTATTTATGGCGTGCTGCGCCGCCTGATGGCGCTGCGCTGGTTGATGCCGGAAGCCTCGCCAAGAATGACGCTAAGCTTATGGCTGGCGCGGTTTCAGGGCTTTAACCAGCGCGATCTGGAAGCGCTGATCCGCGAAAAGGATCGTGCGCAATTACTAGAAGCCAAAGCCAAAAAACTTGACGATGCGCCGCTCGAAGTCCATGCCGAACTCCCGGCCTGGGTGGTGGAAGCGCTGCGCGTTAACCATGACGATGCCGCCATTCTGGCGCTGGGGCGCAGCCTGCAAACCTCCGCCCCGCTGGATTTGCGCGTTAACGCATTGAAAGACAGCCGCGAGGCGGTGCTGGCATTGTTTGCCAAACACGACATCGAAGCGCAAGCCACGCCCTACGCGCCATGGGGTATTCGCATCAAAACCCCGCTGGATTTATCGCGCCATGTGCTGTTCAAAAAAGGCGTGTTCGAAGTGCAGGACGAAGGCAGCCAGTTGCTGGCCTTGCTGGTGGGTGCGCGGCGCGGCGAAATGGTCGCTGATTTATGCGCAGGTGCGGGTGGCAAAACCCTGGCTTTGGGCGCGGCGATGGCCTCGTCTGGCCGTTTGTACGCTTTCGACATTAGCGAAAAGCGGCTGGCGAAGTTTTCGCCCAGATTGAAAAAATCCGGGCTGTCGAATGTCACCGTGCAATTGATCAACAACGAAAACGACACCCGCATCAAGCGCCTGGCGGGCAAGCTGGATCGGGTACTGATCGACGCGCCCTGCTCTGGCCTCGGCACGTTGCGCCGCAATCCGGATTTGAAATTCCGCCAGTCGCCTGACTCGCTGGTCTCGCTGACACTTACCCAGGCCAGCCTGATTCGCGCTGGTGCCAAAATGCTTAAACCCGGTGGCCGTCTGGTGTACGCCACTTGCAGCCTGCTTGATGCAGAAAACATGGCGATTGTTTCCGGCTTTCTGTCCGAACATCCCGAGTTCAAGCTGCTGCCTGCACGCGAGGTTCTTGCCGCGCAACGCGTCGAACTCGACACCGGCGACACCTTGCAACTGACCCCGGCAAGCCATGGCACAGACGGTTTTTTTGCCGCCGTGCTGGAAAAAGTCGCGTCAGCTTAAAAATTCGGCAAAATTCGGCATGGTCAATCCCACCACACACATCGACAACCTGTTATTCAATCTGATCGAGCAAAGCCACATGGGCGCTTTGTTCATTCAGATTCTGACGCTTGCGCTTGCCATGTTGTGCGGCTGGCTGCTGGCAAAAAACCTGCGCTCGCGAGTCACCCAGCTTGAAGAAACCTGGAAGGCCGGCGCATCGGGATTGCAAAAAATCGGCTTGCCGCTGGCTGTGCTGATATTTGTCTGGATTCTTCGTGAATTGCTCAGGCTGTGGCAGGGCGAACTACATCTACTGAATCTGGCAATCCCGCTGCTCTTTGCGCTGGTCGGTGTCAGGCTGCTGGTGCATACCCTGCGCCATGCGTTCCAACCCGGCGAAAAACTCAAATCCTGGGAGCGCGGCATTGCCTGGGCAATCTGGGGCGGCGTGGTCTTGCACATTACCGGCGTGCTGCCGCGCGTGCGCGCGGCGCTGGACATGGTGGCGTTTGAGGCGGGCACGCACCGTTTTTCGCTGCTGCTGATGTTGCAGGCTTCCACCGTGATTGTGCTGTCGGTGATCGGCGCGCTGTGGCTGGCGCAGTTTATCGAAAGCCGCCTGATGCGCCTGCCACACGTGGACTTGAGCCTGCGCATGGCACTGTCCAAGGCAGTCCGCACTTTTCTGCTGATTATCGCTGTGCTGGTGGCCCTGCCAGCGGTCGGCATCGACCTCACCGTGTTGTCGGTATTTGGCGGTGCGCTGGGCGTGGGGCTGGGCTTTGGGCTGCAAAAAGTCGCCAGCAATTATGTGTCGGGCTTCATCATCCTGCTGGATCGCTCCATCCGCATCAACGACATGATTACCGTCGATAACAAGTACGGCCAGGTCGCGCAGATGAACACCCGCTACACGCTGTTGCGCAGCCAGGATGGCACCGAGTCCGTTATTCCAAACGAACTGTTGATTACCCAGACGGTGGTTAATCACTCGTTGTCCAAGCCCGATGTGCGCATCGAACTCCCCATCCAGGTCGCCTATTCGACCGACCTGGATCAAGCGCGCGAGTTAATGCTGGAGGTTGCCAAACAACACCCCCGCGTGGTTTTGGAAGAGACAGAACAAGCCAGGGTTTTTCTCAGCGCATTCGGCGATAACGGCATCACCCTCAACCTCGTGATCTGGATCAAGGATGCCGAAGACGGCCAGCTTAGCCTGCGCTCCGACATACATTGGGGCATCTGGCGTGCCTTCCGGCAACACGCCATCGAAATCCCCTATCCGCAGCGCGTCGTGCATGTTGCCGCGCCGGGCACTCCCCCGTTCGGCAAGCCAGGAAATCATGAAACGCCTTGATTTATCAGGGGTTTCATGCATAATCGTGCGACTTTCCTGTCTGCGTATCAAGGACAAGCCCCATGCAATTCTTCCCGTTTAACCTCCCGCTATGGAATCTGCCCTGGTGGCAATATGCTGTGATCGCCCTGGCCTTCACCCATCTGACCATCACCGCCGTCACCATTTACCTGCACCGCCATCAAGCGCACCGGGCGCTGGATTTGCATCCCATTCCCAGCCACATTTTCCGGTTCTGGCTGTGGATGAGCACCGGCATGGTCACCAAGCATTGGGCTTCCATCCACCGCAAACACCACGCCAAATGCGAAACCGCCGAAGACCCGCATAGCCCGCAAGTACTGGGCATCAAAAAAGTGTTTTTCGAAGGCGCGGAACTGTATCGCGCCGAAGCCAAAAACATGCAGACCATGGAAAAATACGGCCACGGCACGCCGGACGACTGGCTCGAACGCACTTTTTATGATGGTCGCTCCGGCCTCGGCCTCCGCCTCATGCTCATCATCAACGTCGCCCTGTTCGGGCCGATAGGTTTAACCATCTGGGCGGTGCAAATGGCCTGGATTCCGATTACCGCCGCCGGCATCATCAACGGCATCGGCCACTACTGGGGCTACCGCAACTTTGCCTGCGAAGATGCTTCTCGCAACATTTCCCCGTGGGGCATCCTGATCGGCGGCGAAGAACTGCACAACAACCATCACGCCTACGGCACCAGCGCCAAGCTGTCGAACAAATGGTACGAGTTCGACATCGGCTGGATGTATATCCGCATCATGGAAATGCTCGGCCTCGCCAAGGTGCGCAAAGTTGCGCCGGTGGTCAAATGGCAGCCCACCAAGCCCATGGTTGACCTGTCGGTGTTGCAGTCCGTCATCACCCACCGTTACGATGTAATGACCCGCTACGCCAGGCTGATGAACAGCCAGTTCAAGGATCACCTGCCGCAGGAGGTTAATGTTGCCAAGCTGCGCCAATGGCTGCATCTGGAACCTGCCGAGATGAAAGCAACGCTCAAGCAGGAGGAAATAGCGCAGGTTCAACACACCCTGGCGAAAAATGACAAACTCGCCAAGCTCTACCAGATGCGCCAGGAACTGGCCGAAATCTGGAGCCGTTCGACCCTGACCAAGGAACAACTGGTTGCACAACTTCAAGACTGGTGCCACAAAGCGGAGGCCAGCGGCATCGAAGCCTTGCGCGAGTTTTCCTTCAGGCTGAAAAGCTACGCCTGATTAAAATCCCACCCACCTCAAAAAAACCCGCCGCCCGGCGGGTTTTTGTTTGCCAAAGCATCACACCCGCACCACTTCAACATCAAGCCAACAAAGCAGTTCTCAATCCAGAACCAAGGCGAGTTGCCGAAAAACAACACGCCACACCAGCCACATGCCACAAACGTCAGGCATCGCTTGCCCCCCCCGAAAGACAATGAGCACTGCGAGAAACCTTGGCTTGATACGCCATCGCATAACAACAAATTCACTCCATTTCTCTTTTTACGAGGTACGCACAAATGAAACAAACAAAATTAATCCGCAAGCTGGTTGGCGCGGGCGTGGTGTCTGCAATGGCCATGGGCTTTGCTGCCTCCGCGCAAGCCGCCGGATATAACTGGAACGGCTTTTACGCTGGCGTGCAAGTGGGTTCCGATTCGGGCGACACCAACATGCGCTGGGGCCTCACTCCGGGGGGCGCACTCCCCAACAACGATGGCCCGGTTGACATTGACGGTTACAGCGCCGGCCTCACGTTGGGTTATAACGCCAGCTTCAACGCCTTCGTGTTTGGCCTGGAAGGCGACATCGAACACGCAACGTTGAACGGAAACGACAATGACGTAGGCGGTCATACAAACGAGTTGGAAGCTGAATGGATGGGGTCTTTGCGCCTTCGTGCCGGTTACGCATTTGACCGGACATTGGTATATGTAACCGGCGGCTACGCCTGGATGAAGGCCGATGGAAACGTTACTGACCAGCCGACCATAAACTCGGCGGATTCAACTTTGAAGTGCAACTTTTGTAAGTGAATTTAAGTGGTGAGCTGCGTTAGCATCCGAGCCACTTAAACGACCAAGTAAAAGGAGCAC
>JAYUCZ010000047.1:0-5122 GCA_043740065.1 Thiobacillaceae bacterium
TCGGTCAAGAAACGTGTGATGTTGCGCATCTTGATGTTGTAATCGCCTTCATCTGTACCGGGTCGGAACTTGATTTCCTTGACCTGGACGATTTTTTGCTTGAGCTTGGCTTCGTGCTGCTTTTTGCTTTCTTCGTACTTGAACTTGCCAAAGTCCATGATCTTGCAAACCGGCGGCTTGGCAGTGGGGGAAATTTCCACCAAATCCAGATCCGCCTCTTCGGCGTTGTACATTGCCTGACGCAAGCTCACAACACCCAACTGTTCACCTTCGACACCAATTAAGCGAACCTCGGCAGCATCAATTTCACCGTTGATCCGCGCCTGTTTTTCAGTAGCGATAAGCCATTCTCCAAATCAAAATCAAACCTGAGGCAAGCCCAATCAGGCCAGGAAAAATGGCTGGATTTAAATAAACAAAATTTAAATAAACAAAGGAGCGGAAAGCTACTCGCTCCTTGTCTGTCCAGCCGTTAACTATGTGCGGTTTTGCATCTCATCGAGCAAACGCGCAGCAAATTCGTTTACAGACATCACGCCTAAATCCTGATTGCCCCGGGCGCGGACAGCAACACACTCGGTTGCCACTTCCTTATCGCCCACCACCAGAATATAAGGCAGCTTTTGCAAGCTATGTTCCCGAATCTTATAGGTTATTTTGTTATTACTCAAGTCCGACGCTGCACGGATGCCAGCTTTCCTGAGTGTATCGACGACTTTTTGCACATATTCGGCCTGTCCGTCGGTGATATTCAGCACCATGACCTGCACCGGTGCCAACCAAGCCGGAAAGCTGCCGGCGTGGTGTTCGATCAAAATACCGATAAAGCGCTCCATCGAACCCAAAATGGCGCGATGCAGCATGACCGGCGGCTTGCGGGTGTTGTCTTCATCGACAAACTCGGCATTCAGGCGCACCGGCAGGTTGAAATCCAGTTGTATGGTGCCGCACTGCCACATGCGTCCCAGCGAATCTTTTAGCGTGAACTCAACCTTGGGGCCGTAGAACGCCCCCTCGCCCGGCTGCAAATCATAAGCCAGCCTGTTTTGCGCCAGCGCCGCTGCCAGCGCGGCTTCGGCCTTGTCCCAAGTTTCGTCCGAGCCGACGCGCTTTTCCGGGCGGGTCGAGAGCTTCACCAATACATCGGTAAAACCAAAATCTGCGTAAACCTTTTGCAACATGACGATAAAGTCCGCCACTTCGCCCTCGATCTGGTCTTCGGTGCAGAAAATATGCGCGTCGTCCTGGGTAAAACCGCGCACGCGCATAATGCCGTGCAGCGCACCAGACGGCTCGTTGCGATGGCACGAACCAAACTCCGCCAAACGCAGCGGCAAGTCACGATAGGAATGCAGGCCGCTATTGAAAATCTGCACATGGCCGGGGCAATTCATCGGCTTGACGGCGTAATCGCGGTTTTCCGATGACGTGGTAAACATGTTGTCGCGGTAGTTTTCCCAGTGGCCGGATTTTTCCCACAGACTGCGATCCATCACCGACGGCGTGCGCACTTCCTGATAGCCATACTCAACAAATTTCTGCCGCATGTACTGCTCAACCTGCTGCCAGATGACCCAGCCATTGGGATGCCAGAACACCATGCCCGGCGCTTCTTCCTGCATGTGGAACAGACCAAGCTGTTTGCCCAGTTTGCGGTGGTCGCGCTTTTCGGCTTCTTCCAGACGATGCAAATAGGCTTCGAGGTCTTCTTTCTTCGTCCAGGCCGTGCCGTACACGCGCTGCAACATTTCGTTTTTGGAATCGCCGCGCCAATACGCGCCGGCCAGCTTCATCAGTTTGAAGTGCTTGAGCTTGCCGGTGGAAGGCACATGCGGCCCCCGGCACAGGTCGATAAAATCGCCCTCGCGGTACAGCGAAATGTCTTCATTGGTGGGGATGCTGGCGATGATCTCGGCCTTGTACGCTTCGCCCATGTCGCGGAAAAACTTCACCGCCTCGTCACGCGGCATCACGCTACGCTCAACCGGGATGTCTTTTTTGGCCAGCTCGGCCATTTTCTTCTCGATGGCTTGCAAATCTTCTGGCGTAAACGGGCGCTTGTAGGAGAAATCGTAAAAGAAGCCGTCTTCAATCACCGGGCCGATGGTCACTTGCGCGTCTGGAAACAACGACTTCACCGCATACGCCAGCAAATGCGCGGTGGAGTGGCGAATCATGTCCAGCCCATCGGCATCCTTGTCGGTGACGATGGCAAGCTGGCTGTCGACCTCCATCACAAAACCGGTATCCACCAGCTTGCCGTTAACGCGCCCCGCCAGCGCCGCCTTGGCCAGACCAGCGCCAATATTGGCAGCGACTTCAGCAACCGATACCGCTTTATCGAAACTGCGTACTGACCCATCCGGCAAGGTGACATTAACCATACAAATTCTCCAAAACAAAAAAGCGCGGATCAGCCGCGCTTTTTTGTTTGCTTATAAAACAGCCATCTAACAACAGCGAACCATCCCGGCTCTTTAAAATTGGTAGGCGCGATTGGACTCGAACCAACGACCCCCACCATGTCAAGGTGGTGCTCTAACCAGCTGAGCTACGCGCCTGCAGAGGGCGCATTTTAGCCGGGACACGGGTCAGACCGCAAGCAAAAAACACCACTCAACCCCCAAGACCTTCTCACTATTGATCCGGCCAGCTTCATCCGTGACTGTAGGTCGGCCTTTAGGCCGACTTGTCGGGCTGAAGCCCGACCTACAATCATGGTCAATTCATGCCGGATCAATAAACCTGCAAAATTTTGAACTCGGGCGTAATGCCAGCTTTGCGGGCCGCTTTGCAAAACTCGCCGTCAAAAGTATGCAGCACGCTTTGGCCGCACATGCACAGATGCATGGCATCTGCAAAATCCGCGCCCAATTTGTACCATTCGATAGCGTGCGCCAACTCGGCCGCATTTTCCATGACCATGTTCGTGGTCATCATGGCGCTCTCAAAAAATGCCGCAATATCGGAGCGGGACTTTTTGTAGACAGCGCGCAATACCCATTCGCTTTCCAGCAACACCGTGCGCGAAATAAAAACCTGTTGGCTGCCCAACAATTGTTCTGCCATATCGGCCTGCCGCTGGTCATCGTTAACGGCGATACGCACCAAAAGATTGGTGTCAAAAGCGATCATTGCTGTACTCAACGGGCTGACAAAGTTGCTCGGTCGGAACGGTGCTGCCCGTATGTTGCAAAAAACCACGCAAGGATTTCACGGGCTGTTTTTGCCCGCTAACCTTGGTTTGCAACACGGCACCATTTTCCGTTGCAACCAGCACCAGCTCTACGCCCGTCTCCCAATGCAGCGCATCGCGCACCTCTTTGGGAATGACGACCTGCCCTTTGCTGGAAATTTTAATAGTGACCGCCATCATCATGTCGCACCCCGGTAAGCCTAAAGGTAAGAACGGTCATTATGGGTGGGTTTGTGCCGGACCACAAGTAAAGTGGCCGCACAAACTAAAGTACCCCCTCAGTCAAGACACTAATGCATCGAGAATGCATCGAGATTAAGAAGGTGACCTTTGACACGCAGCTGGACGGCGCTGCCCCGGTTTTTGATGCTGTTTTTTCTTGGCGTTCTTCTTTTCGCGCAGTGAATTTTTCCACAATACTTGCCCCGCCTCCGCTCGCTGTCCGATAGACCTCATGCGGTGTGTTCCTTTGCCCTTGCGGTTGGCGTAAGTGTCGTCGATAAACCCGCGTTCAAAAATCGGGTTTACCACCGCATACAAAGCGTGATGTACCACGCGGTCGCGGAAAGGCGCGGCAGAAACATGCGTCGCTTTGGCTCAACCAGGGCAATCTCGGTATAAGCGCCGCTTTTCCAACACCCTTCCAGCAATGCCCGCTCAATACGCAGCAGATTACTTTCCAGATTCGCCATAAAAGCCGCCGTCCCCGGCTTGCTGCGTTTGCCCCGCAAGACAACAGGGGACAGACCACGGTTTTCGATGTGCACCAGAGAAAACCGTGTCCCCTATTGCACCCCCCCGCCCCCACCCCCCCAGCACCGCGCTCAATTCCAGCCGCAGAGGCAAGGGGGTAAAGGGGTAGGGCTTAACGAGTCCTGGCGAGACGGAAGCCGAGGCTGCGGTTCCGGCTGCCGGGCGAGATCCTGAGGCGGTAGGCGGCGCGGGAGTCCCTAGCGAAGCTGCCCCAGGAGCCGCCGCGCACCCCGCGCCCATCAGAGGTGCAACTACCGATCCAGGCGCTGCCGTCGCTGGGCGCACCCGCGTAATCGTCGTGCCTGCAGTCCTGCACCCACTCCCAGACATTACCGCTCATATCAAAGAGGCCGAAGGCATTGGCCTGTTTTCTGCCCACCGCCTGTTGCCGATTGCCCCTGTTATCGGAGTACCAGCCCACGGCATTCAGATCGTCGCTGCCGCAATAGGTGTGCCTGCCCCCGGCGCGGCAGGCGTATTCCCATTCTGCCTCACTTGGCAGGCGGTAACCGCCGCCCTGGGTCTGGTTCAGCCATTTGATGAAGGCTTGGGCATCGTACCAGCTCACTTGCACCACCGGGGCGTTGTCGCCGTAAGCGTTGTGTTTCATGAAGTCGTCGTTGATGAGGTCCGAGCGATCTGCGGCGGCAATGAACTGCTTGAATTGGCCTAGAGTGACCTCGGTCTTGCCCATCTGGAAAGCGCGGAGCGTGACCCGGCGTTGCGGACCTTCATCGCGGCTGGCGGCGGCATCGGGGTTAGCACAGGCGGCTTGCTTACCCATAAAGCGATCTTTGTCGCTGGGCGGCAGACATGAGCCCATCATAAAACTGCCGGCCGGGATGTTGACCATCTCAATGCGTTCGGCGGCTTGCGCCAACGTGGCGGTAAGACTAAGTGTCAGAGCAAAAAGCCAGGGACGTGCGCGGACAGCCGTTCGCATCGTGCGTGGTAAGCAGGTCATAAGAATTTCCTTGAAAAAAACGAAAAAAATCCCCGGCGTGCGAGAACGGTGCAAATCGTTTGTGTCAATGCTTACTTGCCGAAATGTTTACTTGCCGAAAAAACACCAGAGCTTAGGGATGCGGAAACAACCAATATCCCATTTTTGGATGCACTGACGGGCGCATTGCGTCGTTGTTCCTCGCTTGTGTGGCCAGCCACACGGCACTC
>JAYUCZ010000048.1:0-11825 GCA_043740065.1 Thiobacillaceae bacterium
GGCTGCATGCCGCTGCTGTTTGTGCCAATGGTTCGCGCAGCAGGTCTTTGAGCGCCTGGCGCTGGCGGGCGATACTTTCCTGCAGGGAGTTTGGTGGCGGTTGCATGGGGTTGTACAGAAATCAACGAATCCAGTATATCAACGACGTGCAAAATTTGATGCGCTTACGCGTAACCGCAGGCATAAAAAAACCCCGGCAAGCCGGGGTTTTTGGTCATCAAGTCGCTTACGCGGGCTGGATGTTTGCAGCTTGTTTGCCTTTGGGGCCAGTGGTGATTTCGAACGTCACTTTCTGGTTTTCCTTCAGGGTTTTGAAGCCGTTGGCGCGAATTTCGGAGAAATGCGCAAAGAGGTCTTCGCCGCCGCCATCGGGAGTAATGAAGCCGAAGCCTTTAGCGTCGTTGAACCACTTAACAATACCTGTTGCCATTTTGAGTTTTCCTTAAAACAAAGTTAATACGAGCATATGCACAAAACAAATTTTGACGCATGCCCAACCATCTATCGAAATCAAGGAAATACTCGTCAACCAGGTGCCGCTTACAGCTTGAATCCCACAGATGTGCGACACCCTACACGTGTTTTTTAAGTTCTCCAAGCATTATTTTCCGATTATTTTTCGATCTGGCTTGGGCAGGAGGGCGATGTGGGGGCGAAAACGTGGGAAACGGGGTTGCGGTAGTTACGCAATCAAGACAGTCTGGCTCTGGTCGGGTTATACTAACGAGCTAATTTTTCAAGCATTTTTCTGCTTTTTTGAACCTAGACTGGAGCCCAACATGGCAATTGAACGTACTCTTTCCATTATCAAACCCGACGCAGTAGCCAAGAATGTCATCGGCAAGATTTATTCGCGCTTTGAAAGCAACGGCCTGACGATTGTGGCGGCCAAGATGAAGCAACTGTCGCGCAAGGAAGCTGAAGGTTTTTACGCAGTACACCGCGAGCGTCCTTTTTTTAACGATCTGGTTGAATTCATGATTTCCGGCCCGGTGATGATCCAGGCGCTGGAAGGCGAAGGCGCGGTTGCCAAGAACCGCGAGCTGATGGGCGCAACCGACCCGAAGAAAGCCGAGCCGGGAACCATCCGCGCCGACTTTGCCCAAAGCGTAGATGCCAATGCCGTACACGGCTCCGATGCAGTGGAAACTGCCGCTGTGGAGATCGCCTACTTCTTTGCCTCGACCGAACTCTACCCGCGTTGATTCGTTAATTGCAAAATCTGCTCGATTTCAATCTCCCGCAACTCACCGACTGGTTAGCCAGTCAGGGGGAAAAGCCGTTTCGTGCCAGGCAGGTGTTCCATTGGATACACCAGCGCAGCGAGGATGACTTTGGGCAGATGACGGATTTGGCAAAAACCCTGCGTGAAAAGCTGCTGCGGCTTGCGAAGGTGCGTGCGCCATCAGTCAAGGCCGACAAAATTTCTGCGGACGGCACACGCAAGTGGTTGTTTGATGTGGGTCAAGGCGAACAAGGGCAGGAAAACGGCATCGAGACGGTGTTCATTCCCGAAGGAGAAATCCCCCGGACTGCCGCGCAGTCCACCCCCTTTGACAAGGGGGTGGATGATGATGACAGTCCGCGTTACCGTGGAACGCTTTGCATTTCCTCACAGGTTGGTTGTGCGCTGGAATGCACCTTTTGTTCCACTGGGCGGCAGGGCTTTAACCGCAATCTGACGGTGGCGGAAATCATCGGTCAGTTGTGGCATGCGGTGCGCGAGTTGAAGAAGGCCGGATACGGTAATCGGCCAGTGACGAATGTGGTGATGATGGGCATGGGCGAGCCGCTGGCCAATTTTGAAAACGTGGTCACGGCGCTCGACATCATGCTGGACGACCATGCGTATGGTTTGTCGCGCCGTCGCGTGACGGTATCGACTTCCGGGCTGGTGCCGGCGATGGATCGTCTTGCCGGGCGTTGCCCGGTGGCGCTGGCAGTGTCGCTGCATGCGCCTGACGATGTGCTGCGCGACGAGATCGTGCCGATCAACAAGAAATATCCGCTGAAGGAACTGCTGGCGGCCTGCGGTCGTTATCTGGAAGTTGCGCCGCGCGATTTCATCACATTTGAATACGTGATGCTGGCGGGGGTGAACGACAAGCCGGAACAGGCCCGTCAATTGGCAGAACTGGTCAAGCACACGCCGTGCAAATTCAACCTGATACCCTTTAACCCATTTCCGGATTCTGGTTATGGGAAAAGTGGCTCGGAGTCGCAACGAATATTTCGCGAAATTTTGCAGCGTGCGGGATACGTGGTGACGACGCGCAAGACGCGTGGTGACGATATTGACGCAGCCTGCGGCCAACTGGCCGGTCAGGTGGCTGACAAGACCGGAAGAGTCATCAAAAGGATGGAGAGGAACGCGGCATGAAAAAACTGGCGGGTTTGCTGATGGTTTTGACATTGGCGGGGTGCGCCCAAATTGGCGGGGGGGATGCGGGCTCATCGTCAGTCGGTGCTACGCCGGTGGAAACCGAATCACGTTCGCGCGCTAAAGCTTTTACCGAACTAGCGGGCGCGTACTTTGCCCGTGGACAGATGAAGGTGGCGCTGGACGAAGTGCGCAAGGCGATCCAGTCGGATAGCGGTTACGGGCCTGCCTATAACGTGCTGGGCTTGATTTACATGGAGTTGGCTGAAGACAAATTGGCCGAGGAAAACTTTCGCAAGGCCATTGACCTGGATCGCGCCGATTCCGAATCCCACAACAATTATGGCTGGTTCTTGTGTGTGCGCGCACGCTACGACGAAGGCTTGAACCAGTTTTCCGACGCGCTGCGCAATCCCTTGTATGCCAAGCCTGAACAGGCCATGACCAATGCGGCCTTGTGTAATGAAAAGAAGGGCGACCTTAAGCAGGCTGAAGCCTATTACAAAAAGGCGCTCAAACTGCAACCGGATCATGGGCTGGCTATCGTTAAATTGGCTGAGCTGAATTTTCGGCAGGGTAATCTGAATGAAGCCCAGCGATTGTTGACCCGACACCAGGAAGTTGCTTCGCCGACTGCAGAAAGTCTGTGGTTGGGTGTGCGGATGGAACGCAAGCGGGGTGACAGGAGCCAGGAGGCGGCTTACAACCTGCAATTACGCAAGCGTTTTCCGGATTCACCAGAAGCGCAAATGCTGACACGGGGACAGTACGAATGAACGAAGAGATGGATGACGGCGTTGTTCCTGAAGAGATGCTGCCAGGGGTAGGCGCAACGTTGAAAGCCGCCCGCGAAGCCAGGGGCATGAGCGTGCAGGAAGTCGGCACACGTTTGCGATTGATGGCGCGACAAGTTGAAGCCATCGAAGCGGAAGACTTTGCCAGCTTGGGACAGCCGGTGTTCTCGCGCGGGTTTGTGCGCAACTACGCCAGGATGCTGGGGCTGAATGAGCAACCCTTGCTGGCGCAAATGTCGCCAGCAAGGGTTACTGTTGCGCCCCAAACAGAGAATTTGCCTTTTGCGCCCAAACCTGGTTTCTGGACTTCGCCTTTGGTGATGAGTTCTATCGGAGCCATTGTTGTGGTGATTACCGTGCCGGTTGTTTTGTATCTGTGGCTGAATAGCGGAGATCAGGAAGAAATCGTCGCGCCAGTCATCGAGCAGACTATTCATTTGCCAGCGGCTGTGCCGGTTACACAAACAGCGCCAGAAATGCAGCCGGAGTTGCCGCCAGCCACAACGGCTGGTGCGCCTCCGCAAACGGGCGATCCGGCACAGGCCACTACTTCCGCTTCCTCCAGCACGACTTTGGCGGGCGCAACACCGCCTCCGGCAGCGGCAATCCAACCCGCTGCGCCACCTATGCCGATGGCAAAGCCAGCGGCCAATACCTCGGCTAGTGCTGCGGCGCAATCTATCCAGTTTTATTTGGCCGCACCGTCATGGCTGCAAGTTCGGGATAGCACAGGAAAGATGGTGCATTCGGCATTGAGCCCGGCAGGCAGCAATATCGAAGTGAAAGGCATGCCGCCGTTTAATCTGGTGGTTGGCAACGCAGCCAATGTGCAAGTGACTTACAAAAACAAGCCTGTCGATATCAAACCGTATATTGATGTGACGGTTGCGCGCTTTAGCCTCGATTGAATTTGATGAAACCGCTTTGCCATACCCCAAAAACAAGACACCAGGTGGTCGTTGGCGGTGTCGCCATCGGCGGCGGTGCGCCCATCGTGGTGCAGTCCATGACCAATACCGACACGGCGGATATCGCCGCAACAGTTAAACAGGTTGCCGAGTTATATCAGGCCGGTTCCGAACTGGTGCGCATTACCGTCAACACCGTGGAAGCCGCGAAAGCCGTGCCGGTAATCCGCGAAAAACTGGCCGCGCAAGGCATGGACGTGCCATTGATCGGCGACTTCCATTTCAACGGCCACAAACTGCTGACGCAGGTGCCGGAATGCGCCGAGGCGCTGGCTAAATTGCGCATCAATCCAGGCAACGTCGGGCGCGGTGAAAAGCGCGATGAGCAGTTTGCCACGCTGATTGAAATTGCCTGCAAGTACGACAAACCAGTGCGCATCGGCGTTAACTGGGGCAGCCTCGATCAGGAACTGGCGGCGCACATGATGGACGAGAACAGCAGGCTTGCGCAGCCGCTGGATGCCAAGCAGGTCATGTTCAAGGCCATGGTTGCCTCTACGTTGCAATCCGCAAAACGTGCCGAAGAATTGGGTCTTGGCAACGACAAAATCATCCTGTCCTGCAAGATGAGTGCGGTACAGGACTTGATTGCGGTGTATCGCGACTTGGCGAGGCAAAGCGATTACGCATTGCACCTGGGCTTGACCGAAGCGGGTATGGGCAGCAAGGGCATCGTCGCTTCCGCCGCCGCGCTGGCGGTGTTGTTGCAGGAAGGCATCGGCGACACCATTCGTGTTTCCTTGACACCGGAACCGGGCGGGTCGCGCACCAAGGAAGTTCAGGTCGCGCAAGAAATTTTACAGACCATGGGGCTGCGCGCATTTACCCCGCTGGTGACAGCTTGCCCGGGTTGTGGGCGCACGACATCCATGGTGTTTCAGGAGCTGGCCATGTCTATCCAGACCTGGCTGCGCACGCAAATGCCAGGCTGGCGCGGTGTGTATCCCGGCGTGGAAGAGATGAAAGTGGCGGTGATGGGCTGTGTGGTCAACGGCCCCGGCGAATCCAAACTTGCCAACATCGGCATCTCCCTGCCCGGCACTGGCGAAGTACCCGTCGCGCCGGTGTATGTGGATGGCAAGAAAACCGTGACGCTCAAGGGCGAGAAGATTGCCGAGGAGTTTCAGGTAATCGTTGAGGACTATGTCCGGCGGACGTATGGAACGAACAAGACATGAGTAACAGTTTGCAAAGCGTGCGCGGCATGAACGACATGCTGCCGCAGCACGGCAATCTCTGGCGGTTTTTTGAGGATACGGTGAGCGCGTGGCTGGCGGCTTACGGCTACCGCGAGATCCGCACGCCGATTCTGGAGCAGACCGGGTTGTTCAAGCGCGCCATCGGCGAAGTGACGGATATTGTTGAAAAAGAGATGTACACCTTTATCGACGAACTCAATGGCGAGTCATTGACCCTGCGCCCGGAAGGCACGGCCTCGTGTGTGCGTGCGGCAATCCAGCACAACCTGCTGTATGACGGCGGCAAGCGTCTGTGGTACGCGGGGCCGATGTTTCGGCACGAGCGTCCGCAAAAAGGCCGTTACCGTCAGTTTCATCAGGTGGGCGTGGAAGCCCTGGGTTTTGCCGGGCCGGATGTCGATGTCGAACACATTTTGATGGCCGCAGATTTGTGGAAACGGCTGGGCATTGCACCGCTTCTGGAGATCAATACGCTGGGCGATGCCGATGCGCGCAGACGGCACCGCGAACGTCTCATCCAGTATTTTGAAGCGAATATCGAGGTGCTGGACGAAGAAGCCAAGCGTCGTCTGCACACTAACCCATTGCGCATCCTCGACACCAAGAACCCGGCCATGCAAAGCCTGGTGGAAGCGGCACCCAGGTTGATGGACGATCTGGACGAGGAATCGCTGGCGCATTTTGAGGCGCTGCAAAAAACGCTGCGAGAACTTGGCATTGAATACCGCATCAACACCCGTCTGGTGCGCGGTCTCGATTATTACAATCGCACCGTGTTCGAGTGGGTCACGGACAAGCTCGGTGCGCAGGGTACGGTGTGCGCCGGTGGCCGTTACGATGGCCTGGTTGAACAACTGGGCGGCAAGCCTGCGCCGGCCTGCGGTTTTGCCATGGGCATAGAACGCCTGTTGGCCTTGCTGGAGGCCGAAGGTGTGCAGCCGGGCGCTGACGAGCCGCACGCCTATCTGGTGCATGCGGGCGAGTCCGCGCAGGGTTGGGCGTGGCAGGTGGCACGCAAGCTACGCAAAAAAGGCGTGGCCGTGGTGATGCATGCGGGCGGCGGCAGTTTCAAGTCGCAGATGAAAAAAGCCGATGCCAGCGGTGCCCGCTTTGCGCTCATCATCGGCGACAATGAGGCCGCAGAAACAAAAGTGGTGTTAAAACCCCTGCGCGAAGCTTCGCAGCAGGCGGTGTTAAGCGTGGACGAAGCCGCAGATATTTTGTTAAGGGCACTTCTATAAATCCAGATTTCATCTCAACTGCTGCGTTGCGTAAAAAATTTCTTGCTTACATATCAAACATATGTGCGCGGCGAAATTTTTTCCGCGCCTTGCATTTGAGCGAACTCTGAATTTATAGAAGCGCCCTTAAGTAAATAACAGTTTTGGATAAGGACGGAACATGGCGACATACGATCTGGAAGAACAGGAACAAATCGAAAACCTGAAAGCCTGGTGGAAGCAATGGGGAAACTATGTGATCTATGGCGTATCGGCAGTGCTGATTGCCGTGGCCGGGTATCAATACTGGCAGCACAACATGGCGGGCAAGACGACCCTGGCGGCGGACAAGTTTGAAGTCATGCAGCAGGCATTGCAGGCCAACGATCAGAAAGCCGCTCGCGAAGCGGGTTCGGCGCTAATTGACCAATATGGCCGCACGCCTTATGCGACGCGTGCGGCGATGCAACTGGCACGCATCAATGTGGAAAACAAGGATGCGAAAAGTGCCAAGGCGCAGTTGGAATGGATCATCGCCAACACCAAGGAAGCCGCCTACAAGGATGTGGCGCGTTTGAATCTGGCGGGCTTGCTGCTGGACGAAAAACAATATGCTGCGGCGCTAACGCAATTGAATGCGGCGCACACCGATGCATTTGCGCCGCGCTTCGACGATCTGAAAGGTGACGTTTACCTGACACAAGGCAAGACAGCGGAAGCGCGTGCCGCCTATTCCGCTGCATACGGAAAGCTCAAGGAAACCAATCCGCTGCGCGGTGTGGTGGAACTGAAACTGGATGCGTTGGGAGGGGTTGCCAAATGAATAACAAGCTGCTGCGCGTTCCGGTCATCGTCATGACCACTATCCTGGCCACCGGGGGGCTGCTGGGCGGTTGCAGCATGCTGGGTAAAACAACGGATACGGTGACGGGCTGGTTTGGCTCCAGTAAGAACCGGGCGGCCAAGCCTGCCGAGCTGACCGAGTTCAAGCAAAGTCGCCAGTTGTCCAAGGCCTGGACGGCAACTTCGGCTGAGGCCGGGCGCGGCATTTTTGTGCCGGCGGTGGATGCGGATGGCATCTTTGTCGCCGGGGAAACAGGGCGGGTATCGCGGCTGAATTTGCAAAACGGTAGTGAAGTCTGGCGTGTTGATCTGGGCAAGGTGCTTTCATCTGGCGCGGGAGCTGGCGGCGGTTTGGTGCTGGCTGGCGGCCTTAAGGGCGAAGTGTTTGCGCTGGATGCAGGCAGCGGTGCCAAGCGCTGGGCGGTGTCATTAAGCAGCGCGGTGTCTGCCCCGCCTGCGGTGGAATCTGGCGTGGTGGTGGTGCGCACGGGCGATGGCAGGATTTATGGATTGGATGCAGCAGATGGCAGTCGCAAATGGCTATACACGCGCCAGTTGCCCGCGTTGTCATTGCAAGGTTTGTCCGGGCTAACAATTCGTGATGGCGTGGTGTATGCCGGTTTTCCCGGCGGCAAACTGGCCGCCATCAAACTGGCCAACGGTATCCAGCAATGGGAAGTGAACGTCAGTTTATCGCGTGGCGCGACCGAGCTGGAGCGCGTCAACGATGTGGCCGGCAAACCCATGGTAGATGCGCAAAAAGTCTGTGCAGTGACCTATCAGGGTCGCGTCGCCTGCTTTGATCGCGTCAAGGGTAATTTGTTGTGGGCGCGCGATATGTCCAGTGATGCTGGCCTGGGTATGGACGAGCAATTTGTTTATGTCACCGATGACAAGGATGCAGTCATTGCCATGGACAAGGAAACCGGTCGTGCTGCCTGGCGGCAGGACAAACTGGCCAACCGCCAGCTCACCGCGCCGCTATCGTTGGGCAAGTTTGTCGTGGTGGCGGATTTTGAAGGCTACGTGCATATACTTTCCGCCGAAGATGGCAGCTTTGTCGCACGCTTGCAGGCCGACAGTAGCGCCGTGCGAGCTGCGCCGCTCGACATCGGCCCGGGCTTTGCCGTGCAAACGCTCAAAGGCGGCGTGACCGCGTTTAAATTAAATTGATTTTTTGAAAGACAACCGAACCACTAAGGACACTAAGGACACAAAGGCACAAAAGACACAAAGCGTTGCAGGCAAGACAGCATACATCCTGTTTCTCGTGTCCTTAGTGTCCTTGGTGGTTCTGTTTTAAGTGGTTCAGTTTTATTGGATCGCAAATGCTCCCCACTCTAGTACTTGTCGGACGACCCAATGTCGGCAAGTCCACACTATTCAATCGCCTGACCAAGACGCGCGATGCGCTGGTTCATGATCAGCCGGGGCTGACCCGCGACCGCCATTACGGGCGTGGGCGGGTGGGCGACAAGCCTTATCTGGTGGTGGATACCGGCGGCCTGGAGCCGATTGCCAAAGACGGCATCATGCACGAAATGGCGCGGCAAACTTTGCAAGCCATCGACGAAGCGGATACCGTGGTGTTTCTGGTTGATGGCCGCCAGGGTCTGACCGCGCAGGATAAAGTGATCGCCGAGAAATTGCGCAAGGCGCACTGTCCGGTCATTCTGGCCGTGAACAAAAGTGAGGGCATGAACAGCGCGATTGTGACCGCAGAGTTTCACGAACTTGGCCTTGGTGAACCCGTTGCCATTTCTGGTGCGCATGGTGAAGGCGTACATGGGCTGGTTGACCGGGTGTTAGCGCCATTTGAACTGGTTAAAGAAGAATTTGACGAAAACACCGGGCCGCGCATTGCTATTGTTGGCCGCCCCAATGCCGGAAAATCCACCTTGGTGAATGCGCTACTGGGCGAAGAGCGCGTGATCGCATTTGACCAGCCCGGTACCACACGCGATTCGATTTACATCGACTTTGAACGCGACGGCAAAAAATACACCCTCATCGACACCGCTGGTGTGCGCAAGCGCGGCAAGGTATTTGAAGCGGTGGAAAAATTTTCCGTGATTAAAACCCTGCAAGCGATAGCCGATGCCAATGTGGTGGTGCTGGTGCTGGACGCGCAGGCGGAAATTTCCGAACAGGACGCGCACATCGCAGGCTACATACTGGAAGAAGGCCGTGCGCTGGTGGTGGGCGTAAACAAATGGGACAGTCTGGACGAGTACGCACGCAGCAATATCAAACGCGACATCGAACGCAAAATGCTGTTCCTGTCATTTGCGCGTTTTCATTACATTTCCGCATTGAAAGTGATGGGTTTGGCACCACTGTTGAAAGACGTGAACCTGGCCTATGCGGCGGCGATGGCCAAACTACCCACGCCCAAGCTCACCCGCGCCCTGCTGGCTGCTACCGAGCAGCACGCGCCGCCCAAGTCCGGGCTGTTCCGTCCCAAACTCAAATTTGCCCACCAGGGCGGCAGCAACCCGCCCATCGTCGTCATCCACGGCAATGCCGTCGCCAATGTGACGCAAGACTACAAGCGCTATCTGGAAAACACTTTCCGCAAAATATTCGATTTGCAGGGTACGCCGCTGCGCATCGAGTTCAAGGACGGCAGCAATCCGTTTGAAGGCCGCAAGGCCAAGCCGCTCACCGAGCGCGAACAAAATCGCGCCCGCCGCGAGAAGCGTTTCCGTCGCCGCAAATTTGGCTCGGATACCAAGGGCACATCGAGTTAACAAAACGGACGAGTTCTGATAAGCCGAGATAATCCATTAGGGTCAAATACCCCTGTGGGAGCGCCGCCCTCGGCGCGATTTGCTGTCGTTTTCGCGCCGGGGGCGGCGCTCCCACAGGGTGAAGCATCCCAATGGACAATCCCGGATAAGCCTGTTTAAGTCGCGCATAAACAGAATCAAGCACAGAGTTTGCGCCGTCTCGTTATCCTCATGGCTCTAATTTGAACACAGAGCAGAGCCTCATGAGCGACCAGGAAATCCGTGAAATCCGTTTGAATCCCATCGTGCCGACCGAGTCGGTACTGGTCGCCACGGCGCGTTCCATGCGCCCCAAAAAAGCCGAAGACCTGGCCCCACGCGATACCCGCAAGCATGTGGAAACCTGCCCGTTCTGTCGCGGCAACGAGGAAAAAACCCCGCCGGAGCTGTTCCGCATGACCGGTGAGGATGGTAACTGGGCGGTACGTCTGGTGCCTAACCTTTATCCGGTGCTGGGTGACGACCGCGAGAACACCAATTTCACTTTCGGCCTGCAACAAACTATTGATGGTTACGGGCGGCATGAAGTGTTTGTCGATCATCCCGACCATGGCGCGGCGATTCATGAAATGAGCGAAGCGCATATCGGCAGCATGTTCCGCGCTTATCAAATGCGCATGGCGCAGCTCTACGAATCCGACCCGCGTTTGAATTATGTGCTGGTGTTCAAAAACTTTGGCCCGGCAGCGGGCGCGTCGATCCCGCACACCCACAGCCAGATCATCGCCATGCCGGTGGTGCCTGCCAACGTAGAAGCCGAAGTACAAAACAGCGCCGACTATTACCGCAAGCATCACCGCTGTATTTTTTGTGCACTGGTGGATGAGGCGCTGACTTTCGAGGCCACGATTTATGACCGTGCTTCCGGCGAAATTCGCCGCAAGGTTGATGTTGGACAGTATGTCATCGAGCGCGGTCAGCACTTCATCGCCATCAAGCCTTTTGCCAGCCGTTTCGAGTGGGAAGTGCATATTCTGCCGCTGGTGCATACGGCGGAATTTCTCGACATGCCCGCAGCATGGCTGCCCGATCTGGCGCGCATCATGAAGCGCACCATGAGCCGTCTGGATGCGGTAATCGGCGGCGCACAGTACAACTTTTTCCTGCATTCCGTACCGCACGGCGGTGCCGAGACGGAAAACGCTGCGAGTTACCACTGGCATCTGGAAATTTGCCCGCGCACTTCCATTCCTACCGGGTTTGAGTTGGGGTCGGGATTGTTCGTGAATACCATCAGCCCGGAAGGCGCGGCCAAACGCCTGCGTGATGTGGAGTTGTCCTATTGATCCGGCCAGCTTTATCCGTAACTGTAGGTCGGCCTGAAGCCCGACATTCATTCATGGTTAATTCGTGCTGGATCAATAAGCCAAGCTGTCGGTGATGGACTACCATGGAAACTGATGCAGCCATCAATCATGAATTTGCCTAACGATGGGAAAAACTTCCAGTCCAATGACATCAGACCTTCCCGAGCCAAACGGGATGAGTCTGCATGCGGAAAAACTCTACGCGCTGTGGAATATTGCCACCCAGCACCATCTGGGTGACGAAGGGCGCATCCAGGCGATTCTTGCAGAATCCTGCAAGGAGTTGGGCGTGGATATTGCGCTGGTCGGCGAGGTAATCGACGGC
>JAYUCZ010000049.1:0-5077 GCA_043740065.1 Thiobacillaceae bacterium
TGTACGACCGCCTGTTTGCCGTGCCGCAGCCAGGGCAAACAGGCGACTACCTGGCGGACATCAACCCCATCTCCAAAACCGTCATCGTTGCCCAACTGGAACCCGCGCTAAAAGAAGCCCAAGCCGAAGAACGTTTCCAGTTCGAGCGTCACGGTTATTTTGTGGCCGATATGAAAGATTCCACTTCCGGTGTGCCGGTATTTAACCGCACCGTGACATTAAAAGATTCGTTCAGCAAAAATGCCTGACGCACTCACCCGTTTTGTTTTTGAATTCGCGCCGGTCAAGGGCGGCATTGTGCAGCTCACCGAAACCTGGAAAGCCGTGCAAAGCCACGCCAACTACCCCGCACCGCTCAAGAAAGCCTTGGGTGAACTGCTCGCCGCTGCTGCCCTGCTCACCTCCAACATCAAGTTTGAAGGCAGCATGGTGTTGCAATTGCACGGCAACGGCCCCGTGCGCTTGATCGTGGTGGAGGCCACCTCGCAAAAGACCTTGCGTGCGACCGCAAAATGGACTGGCAACATTGCCGCAGATGCCACACTCGGCAGCCTGTTAGGGAATGGGCACTTTGCCCTGACACTCGACCAAAGCCAGGCCGGAAAACAAAACTACCAGGGCATTATTTCGCTGGAAGGCGACTCGGTGGCCGACATCCTCACCCGCTACATGCAAAGCTCCGAACAAATCGACACCCGCATCTACCTGGCCGCCAGCGACGACCACGTGGCGGGCATGTTATTGCAGCGTATGCCAGAGCAGAAAAGTGCCGATGCTGACGACTGGAACCGCACCACGTTACTGGCGGATACCCTCAAGCAAGACGAGTTGTTGTCCCTGCCGCCAGGCGATTTGCTGATGCGCCTGTTTCACGAAGAAACCCTGCGCCACTTTGCACAAGAACCGCTGAGTTTTGCCTGCACCTGCTCACGCGAGAAAGTCGGCGGCATGCTGAAAATGCTCGGCATCGAAGAAGTAAACAGCATCATTGCCGAACAAGGCCGGATAGAAACCCACTGCGATTTCTGCAACAAGCAATATGTTTTTGATACGGTAGATGCAGCACATCTGTTCAGCGAACATCCCGCAGCAATACCCGGTGACACCAGGCATTAACCGGGATTGTTCATGACCCGCATTGAAGCAACCGTGCTTATCCGGTTGTCACAGACACCCACTAGTGTAGTGTTGCGATCTTGAAGGAACTTATCGTGATCCAGTCTTCCCAATGCGCAATATGTGCAGAGTGGAGAATCAAATGCGAGTGGCCCCCAAGATCGTGCTGACCCAGGAAGAGCGTGTCGAATTGACGAAGCTGGAGCGCTCAAGGCTTTCCAGCGTAAGGCAAGTGCTGCGTGCGCGCATCGTGCTGCTGGCTGCGGACGGGATGCAGAACAAGGTCATCGCCAAGGAATTGGGGGTGGGTCGAGTGCAAGTTGCACGTTGGCGTGAGCGCTACGCCGAGTCGCGCCTGACGGGCATAGAGCGTGACCTGCCGCGCGGTGCGCCCCCGGCGAAGGTGGATGTCGCACGACTGGTGGAACTGGCCACGCAGACCAAGCCGGAAGCGGCGACACACTGGAGCACGCGCAAGATGGCGGTCAAGCTTGGCATCAGCGCTGCCAGCGTCTCGCGACACTGGCGTGCCAACGGGCTGAAGCCGCATCTCGTGCGCGGCTTCAAGGTCTCGCGCGATCCGCAGTTTGTCGAGAAGCTCGAAGACATCGTCGGCTTGTACATGTCGCCGCCCGAGCATGCACTGGTGTTGTGCTGCGACGAGAAGAGCCAGGTGCAGGCGCTGGATCGCACCCAGCCCGGACTGCCGCTGAAGAAAGGGCGGGCGGAAACCATGACGCACGATTACAAGCGCAACGGCACGACCACGCTGTTTGCCGCGCTCAATGTGTTGGACGGCCAGGTCATCGGGCAATGCCAGCAGCGTCACACCCACGTCGAGTGGTTGAAGTTCCTGAAGAAGATCGACCGCGAGACCCCCAAGGACAAGACGTTGCATCTGATCGCCGACAACTACGCCACGCACAAACACCCGGTCGTGCAGGACTGGCTGGCCAAGCATCCGCGCTTCAATATGCACTTCACGCCGACATCGGCATCGTGGCTCAACATGGTCGAGCGATTCTTCCGCGACATCACCACCGAGCGCCTGCGTCGTGGCGTGTTCACCAGCGTGCCGGAATTGACTGATGCCATCGATGACTACATCGCTCACCACAACATAAAACCCAAGCCGTTCATCTGGACCAAAAGCGCTCGCGACATCCTGCAAAAGGTCATTCGCGCCAACAGTCGCTTAAGTTCTAAACAGAACGCAACACTACACTAGATGTAGTGGGTGTCTGTGACAACCGGATAAGCACGATTTGAACAATGAGGACACGAGGACATGAGGAAAACCCCAGCCCGCCTTGATCACATCCCCTCCCGTCCTCTTGTCCTCCTTGTAAAACTGTTTTCTATATTTCTGACTACCCAGTAACCATATGCAGAAACCCACCTGATAGACAGCTTCCAGGAACAATGCCTGCTTGTCTTCCAAAGGCAGACCACGAGGATTCTATGCACGTCCCAAGCCCACCCCACTTCTCAACACCTTGATCTGAAACAGCGTATTGCGCTCGTCCTCCTCCAGTGCCTGGCGGATGTGTGAAACGGTGGCGCGGTAGCGCGGGATGATGTTGTACTTGAGAGCATTGACGCGCTTCTGGGTTTTGCGCTGCTCCAGCAC
Source organism: Thiobacillaceae bacterium (assembly GCA_043740065.1). Lineage (GTDB taxonomy): Bacteria > Pseudomonadota > Gammaproteobacteria > Burkholderiales > Thiobacillaceae > UBA6918. The sequence continues at coordinate 2,747 of JAYUCZ010000049.1, forward strand.
GAATCTTCTCAAGGCGTTTTCGGCTTCGCCGAGTTGGGCGAGGAAGGCGATGAGTTCGGTCATTCTCAAGCGGGCTTCGTCAAAGCTGGGGTCGATCCACATCAGGCCAACGGGTTGCAGGGGCAAGGTCTTTGCCCGCACGGAGGGATATTCCACGCCGACGGAGGAGCGCGGGATGATATCGACTTCCACCGAACAACTCAGCCCCAGACTAGCCTGGCGCAACATTTGGTTGCCCATGCGCAACTGGCAGATGGCTAACCATTTATAGGCTTCGCGCAACTGCGATTCTGCATCGCGGCGCATGCGGCGGTATTCCTTGAGCCGATCCTGCACCACGCGGGTGAGCAGTTCGCGCTTTTTCTCCAGCATGTCGTGGCCCTGCGCAAGAAATTTGACCTGCCGTTTGAGTAGCAAGAGGGCGTTGCGCGTGGGCGGGACGTTGAGGCGTTTCATTCCAGGAACCGATCAGTTAGCCAGTCACCGATGAAATCCCCCCAACCCCCCTTTATCAAGGGGGGCTTGTTCAGGCTTTGCGCCTTATCCGCAGGGCGCTGCGAGGAGAAAGTCGTTTTCATTCTGTAACCGCAGTCCGGTAACGCGCATCAAGGTCTTTTTCCGACAGGCGCGTAAGCGATTCGCGTGGCAACAGCGAGAGTATTTCCCAGGCAAGATCAAGCGTGTCGAAGATGCTGCGGTCTTCGGTTTCGCCTTGGGCGACAAAGCGGGTTTCGAAGGCTGCTGAAAACTTGAGGTAGCGGTTGTCTTCTTCCGACAATTCTTCCGCGCCTATGATGGCAGCAAGGCTGCGTACTTCCTGCGCTTTTGCATAGGACGCGAACAACTGGCTGGCGACGCGGGCGTGGTCTTCGCGCGTGATGCCTGCGCCGATGCCGTCTTTCATCAATCTTGACAGCGACGGCAGCACAGCCACCGGCGGCTGGACACCAGCGGCGGCAAGTTCGCGCGACAGCACGATCTGGCCTTCGGTGATGTAGCCGGTGAGGTCGGGTACGGGATGGGTGATGTCGTCGGACGGCATGGACACCACGGGGATCAGCGTGATCGACCCGGCCTTGCCACGGATGCGCCCGGCGCGTTCGTAAATTTCCGCCAGGTCGGAATACAGATAACCGGGGAAGCCCTTGCGCGACGGCACGTCGCCCTTGGCGGTGGCGATTTCTCTTAGTGCTTCGGCGTAATAGGTCATGTCGGTCATTACCACCAGCACATGCTTGTCCAGATCGAAAGCCAGGTACTCGGCACAGGTGAGCGCCACGCGCGGCAGGATCAGGCGCTCGATGGGCGGGTCGTCGGCCAGGTTGATGAAGGTGACAACCTGCCCCAGCACGCCGCTCTCTTCAAAGCTTTCTTCGAAGAAACGTGCATCGCTGTGGGAAACGCCCATGGCGGCGAAGACCAGGGCGAATTCGTCAAGTTGGTTTGGGTCTGGCGTTTGCCCCCTCCCCACTTGTGGGGAGGGGGGTGATTGATGCAGCAGTTTTGCCTGCCGCACAATCTGCGCAGCCAGGCGGTTATGCGGCAGTCCAGAACCGGAAAAAATTGGCAATTTTTGTCCGCGCACCAGGGTGTTCATGCCGTCAATGCTGGAGATGCCGGTCTGAATGAATTCGCGCGGATAAGCGCGTGCGGCCGGATTGATGGACGCACCGTTCACGTTGCGCGACTGCCGGGAAATGATCGGCGGACGACCATCACGCGGTTGACCCGTGCCGTTGAAAGTGCGCCCCAGCATGTCCGGTGCCAGCGCCAGCTCAAACGGCTGATCCAGAAAGCGCACCCAGGTGCGCTCCAGATCAAGATCATCGGTGCCTTCCAGCACCTGAATCAGCACCAGCTCTTCGGAAGTGCGGATAACCTGTCCACCACGCTGCCGTCCCTGGTGGTCGCGCACCACCACGCGGTCGCCCAGCGCCACGCCGGGGGTGTGGTGCATGGCCAGCAAGCCACCACGCGCCCAGGCGGCGGTACGGTATTCAATTGATGACATAACTTACCTGCCCTTGCTTTTGACCCCCTCTCCCTTGCGGGGAGAGGGCTGGGGAGAGGGTGAGAAATCTACGCCTGGCTAACATTTCACCCTCCCCCTAGCCCCCTCCCCTCAAGGGAGGGGGAATTAGAACTTTGCTTTTCCATGGCCGGACCGGCGTATTCGGCACGCAGGGCATCAAATACCGGGACAATCTGCGCTGCCGCCTGTTCCAGCGCCGCCATTTCTTCGCTGGCGTAGCTGATTTTCCAGCGCCGGGCTTGCGCCAATAAAGGTAGCCGCAACAGTTCCTGCACCGGCATTCCCAGCGCCAGCATGTC
>JAYUCZ010000050.1:0-2091 GCA_043740065.1 Thiobacillaceae bacterium
GTATTGCCCCTTGTAGCGCAGATTGATCTGCGTGCTGTCGTTGGCGGTCATGTCCATGCGCTGGTTCGGGAAGCCCTGCGCGGGAATGTCCTGCCAGCCCAGCTTCAATTCGACCTGATGGTTTTCATGCCGCAACGCAAAGCCGAGCGACTGGTTGGTCGATTTGTAATAGGAGGAAGCCACCTCGTCGCCATCCAGCCAGTGCCCCAGCTTGTCGCGGGCGCGAATGGCGGGTACGGCCTCGGCCGCCTTGAAAACTTTTGCCGCCTTGTAATTGTCGGATTCCGCCGTCGATCCGCTGTAAGTCATGCTCAATTTCTCGCCCGCAATGGTCGCCGACAGATTGCCGCCTTTCGCATTGCCATTGCTGCGATAGAACACGCCGACCTGCCCCTTGAGCAAAGCCGCCTGCCCGGGTTTGGCAAACTCGGGGGCGCTTGATGTGACCAGAATGCTGCCGCCGATACTGTCTCCAGCCACGCTAACCGGCGCGATACCGGCAAATACCTCGATGTTCTCGACACTGCTGGGGGTGATGTAGAACAGCGCCGGATTCATGTGGTTGGCACAGGCGGAAATCAAATCCATGCCGTCCACTTTGATGCGCAGCCGATCATCCGCCAGCCCACGAATCGACGGCAAACTGGACACGCCGCCCGCGCCAACCAGGCTGATGCCCGGCACGCTGCCAAGCAACCTGGCGGTATCGCTGGTGGCAGGAAGCAAGCCTTGCAGACTATCCGCATCCAGCTTCGATGCATTCAACGGCATGGGGGGCAGGTTGCTCTTCGAAGCCTTTACCACCACCTCCGGCAAAACAAAAACTTCGGCAACGGCGGTAAATGGCAAAACCGCCATTATTGTGAATAGCCTGGTGCGCTTGTAAGACATAAAAAATCCGCTCGATTTAATCAATGCCGGACTTTATGGGGGCGCGCTTTAACGGGCAATGCGACATGATGTCGCAGCCGGGTCGCCTGTGGCTCGCGTAAAATCGCCACATGACTTCTGGCCTCACCGCATTGCCGCAACGCGAAAACCCGCTCGCACGGCTGTTCTGGCTGCGCAATTTCACCCTGCTGGGTTTGCTGCTGCTGATGCTGTGGTCGGATTTTGGCGTGGGCATCCACCTGCCCTGGCTGGCAATGGGCATCACCCTGGCGCTGCTGGCCGGGTTGAATGTATTTACCGCGCTGCGCTTGAAACAGCCAACGCCCGTGCGTGCGCCGGAAATCCTCATGCACCTGCTCACCGATCTGGGCGGATTGACGGTTTTATTGTTGTACACCGGCGGCTGGGCCAACCCGTTTGTATCACTGCTGCTGTTGCCGGTAGTCATGGCCGCGCTGCTGCTGCCCGCACGCATGGCCTGGCTGGCGGGCGGCCTCGCGATTGCCGCTTACACGCTGGTGGCTTACGTGAATATCCCGCTCGATATTCCGCCGCACAAGGCGTTTTATCTGCATGTTTCCGGCATGTGGTTCAACTTTGCCGCCAGCGTCGGCGTGGTGGTGTTTTTTGTGCTGCGCCTGCGCGACCAGCTACGCAAACAGGAAGCCGAACTCGCCGCCGCCCGCGAAGCCACCTTGCGCAACGAACAGGTCGTGGCCGTCGCGTTGGTGGCAGCGAGCACGGCACACGAACTGGCGACACCGTTAAATTCGCTGGCAGTATTGAATGAAAGCCTGCTGGCGCACGCAAACGGCCCGGCACGCGAAAGCCTGCAACTGATGCACAGCCAGATCGAACGTTGCCGCAGTTTGCTAAAAGACCTGTCGCGCACCGCACAAGCTGGCATCAGCGTAAAGCCCATTTCGGCCAGTGCGTATCTGACCCGGCTGGCGGACGAGTGGCGGCTGTTGCGCCCGGCTGTCGATATTCAGCCTTTATGGATAACAGGCCAGACCGATCCCACCATCATTCCACCCGCCAGCCTCGATCAGGCGCTCATCAACCTGCTGAACAATGCCGCTGATGCCTCCGCCGAACCGGTATCCATGCAAGGGGAAATCGCCAACGCAGGTTTGCAAATCGACATTCTCGACCGCGGCGCAGGCCCCGCGCCCGCACTGGGCGCACTGGCACAACCTG
>JAYUCZ010000051.1:0-2085 GCA_043740065.1 Thiobacillaceae bacterium
CACGGTGGATCACCGCGTTGACAATGGCCTCTTTGACTACCCGCTCCGGGTACACATGGCGGGCCTTGAAACCGCTACCGGAGAGCGTCAGCCCTTGCGACAATTCATCGAGCACGGTTTTAACAGCCGCGTCGATCTGGTCGATCAGCGGGCCGCGTATCGTTTTGGGCGGCTTCTTCAGGTTGGGAATGGCGCCAGGCAATGGGGTCTTTCCGTCATACACCATCAAGCGGATGTCAGCACGTGTACCGTGCGCGGCCAGCAGGCCGCCTGGTTCGTCGGCAAACAACAGTACTGCCGCTCGCGTGGGCTGCACCTCTGTCCCTACCTTGTCCGCCAGGCCAATGCGCTGCAATTGCTCAGCGAAGGTGCCGGTCTTGAGTCCGCGTGCAGACACAAAGCGCTGCCAGGCATCCGTTTCCAGGAGTTCCAGCGCCACCGGCACCATCTCGCTCGCCGCGCTTCTCGCCCCGCGCCGGTAATGCAAATCGGCGATCTCGGCCGCGTTCATCTCGCGGTTGCTCGCATCCATGCGCGTCCAGGTGCCATCACCCACCACGGAATGCACCAGTTCACTCTTTTCCACCCGCAACAACATGATGTGGCCCGGTTTGCCGTCGTGCAGCGTACAAGGCAGGCGCAGCCAATGCAGCCGTTCGATGGGGGGCGCAAAACGTGACATCACGTGACGGCGAAAATCGTCGAAGCCTTCTGGGTTTTCCTCGATGCCGAATAATCTGCTCTGGGGCTTGGCACCGGATTTCAGGTCTTTCGCGTCGCCTACGCCGATGACAAGCAAGCCGCCTTCGCTGTTGGCAAAGGCGCAGATGGTCTCGATCATGCGCGGATGCTTGCTGCTGATGCGTTTAAAGTCGAGGGTACGACTTCCCGCTGCGGCCAGCAGTGTGGCGATGCGGGTGGCGACCTGGGTCGCTGAAATATCCATAATTGTTACTGGCGATTAGTGATCAGTTGGTTTCGACGCACGCAACCATTCTCGCATCGAGGTCAAATCATCCCAGTCCACCATCAAGCCCAGACTGCCGTCATCGTTCACCACACGCAAGCGGCTTTGATCCTTGGTCAAGAAAAGCACCTTGCCGTAAGCTTTAGGTACTCGGCGCGCCTTGCGGGCGGCATCTTTGACGTCTTGCTTGGTTTCGATCAGGCGGATGCCCGGCGCGTCGTCCGGTACATGCGACAGGCACACTACAAAATCCGGGTAGAAATAGTTTTGATGCTCGCCGCGCACCAGCTTGACGGCGTATGGCTTTCGATCCGGATTGCGGTGCCACCATTCGACAAAATCAGCCCGATCCAGTGCCCGGGCAAAGTCACGCTCTTCGCCGTTAAGCTTGAGCGCATGGTCGTATTTCCCAAGCCGCAATGCGCCACCGGCCAACGCCATCGTGCGGTCAGCCAGCCATTCACGTTCATCCAGCATCAGCAGGGTTTCAATTTTTGCCAAATCGTCCTCGGAGGGCGGCAGCACCCCATAGAGATTTTTGCGCGACCCTGCCAAACTTAAAGCACTCGGAAACACCATCCAATCGGGCAAAGGATCGGCCTCTTCCAGCGTCGTGAACTCAGCGACGATGCTCTGCATCAACTCCGCAATGGCCTGTGCCTCGCGGCGGATCACCCAATGCACCGCATCGCGCGCATAGCGTTTCAGCTCGTACTCTTGCGGACGTAAGGCCTCCTCCAGATGCTCGAATGCCCCTGCAATTGCCGGACGCAAGCGATTTCCCAGCACTTCGACGATGATGCGCATATCCTCGTCTTCCACTTGCGGCAGATTGCGCAAAACATGGATCGCCTCACGCGCCAGCGCGGCACGGTCCGTTATCACCAGCACGTCTTCCTCGTTGCGCACGCCCTGCGTCAGCTCCGTATGTACTTCCTTTTCCTCTAGCCGGTTGAGCGCCGCGCGTACCGCATTGCGTTGCAGTTCATCAGAAATCATCAGCCGTGTCGCCACGGTTTTCGACACGCGGCTCATGTCCTGCATGAGCGGGCGCACCTCGCGTTTGAGCGCATGGGGCCGGTTACGAAAATTTACGCCCAGCGGATACGCGCGAATGC
>JAYUCZ010000052.1:0-2076 GCA_043740065.1 Thiobacillaceae bacterium
TACAAGGGAGACACCGGCCATGCCGGATCAGGATAACGACGACCGCTTTGCGCTCAAACCCCAGCAACAGCCCGAAGCGCTGCCGCTTAAACCGCCCAAGGCTGCAAAAAAGTCGGCGGTGAAAGGGCGCAGCAAAAACGCGCAGGGTGAAGGCGAAGCCGCGATCCTGTCTTATCGCCACGGGCACAAGCGCAAGAACAACCCAGATGTAGGCGTCGTCACGCCCGAAACCGACCCCGAGCAGCCGAAAACCGCCTGGGCCTACGACCCGCACTTGTCGCCCGAGCTGCAATTTGACAGCAGCCGCGCGCAGATAGAAACCCTCATCGATGACGCACTGGCCAGCGGTGACGAGGCTGCCATGCGCGCCGCGCTGGAAACGCTCAAGCGCCAGCAAGCGCCGTATCTGAACTGGAGCGGCAAGGCCGAGCGCACCAGCTTTGACGTAGACACCGTGAGCCTGCACGTCCACGAGCGCATCGACCCGATGAGTATTTTGTCAGCGTTGCGAAAAGCTATGAATGCGCCCCCCGCGTCGGGCAAGCAGGCCGCGAGTGATGAGGCATGGCGGCAAGTGGGTCTCTTCGCTGCCCCTTTCGAAAACCTGCCCCTGCGCGACGCGGTCGATTTCTACCAGCATGAAAAAGGCTGGAGCAACCGCCTCGTCTCAGGCGACAGCCTGCTGGTGATGAACTCGCTGTTGCAAAAGGAAAGCCTGGCCGGGCAGGTGCAGACCATCTATCTCGACCCGCCCTACGGCATCAAATGCGGCTCCAACTTCCAGCCCTTCACCAACAAGCGCGACGTGAAAGACCGCAAGGACGAAGACCTGACGCAAGAGCCGGAGATGATCAAGGCCTTCCGCGACACCTGGGAGCTGGGCATCCATTCCTACCTCACCTACCTGCGCGACCGGCTGCTGCTGGCAAAGGAATTGCTTCACGAGTCGGGGAGCGTGTTTGTGCAGATTTCGGATGAGAATTTGCACCATGTGCGCGAAGTCTTGGACGATGTGTTTGGGGCAGCTAATTTCATTCAGCTTGTGGCGTACCGAACTACTGGCGGTCAGGCATCGAAATTATTGCCAACGGTGAGCGATTACTTGATTTGGTATGCAAAGAACCGCTGCCAAATTAAATATCGTCAATTATTTTCAGATAAGGCTAGCGAAGATGGAGTTGGGCGTTATCGTTGGATTGAATCACCTGACGGTGTTCAGTTGCGGGCTTTAACAAAAGTTGAGGGGAACAATCCAAAGAGCATCCCGAAGGGCTGGCGTTTTTTAGTTCACGACAACATAACTTCGCAGGGCTTGTCTGGTGAATCTTCGGAGCCGTTCTATTGGAATGGAAAACCCTATAAGTTGCCGATGAACTCTCATTGGAAAACCACCCCACATGGAATGGGGCAGCTTGCTAAGCAAAATCGCCTCATGTCCGTTGGCGAAACACTTAGGTTTAAACGGCTACTCGATGACTTTCCCGTTTCGCCTATCAATGCTTCTTGGGATGACACCGCTGTGCGCGGTTTCGGACGGAAAAAAGAATATGTGGTCGAAACGAATACTAAGGTCGTCGAACGCTGCCTCCTCATGACCACCGACCCCGGCGACCTGGTGCTGGACCCGACCTGCGGTTCCGGCACCACCGCCTTTGTCGCCGAAAAGTGGGGGCGGCGCTGGATCACCTGCGATACCTCGCGGGTGGCGGTGACGCTGGCCAAGCAGCGGTTGATGACGGCGAGCTACGACTACTACGAACTGCGCTATCCGCACGAGGGCTTGAAGGGCGGCTTCATCTACAAAACCGTGCCGCATGTGACGCTGAAATCCATCGCCAACAATCCGGATATCGATACGATTTACGAACGGATGCATCCGGCCATCGAGGTGGCGCTGGCGGAGTTGAACAAGGCTATCGAGTCGCCGCCCTTGCAGGAATGGGAGGTGCCGTTCGAGTTTCCGGAAGGCGAGGAGGAGTCAGCTCGGCAACCGTTTGAGGCCTTCCACGCCGCGCGGCAGGCAATGCAGAAGCAAATGGACTTGAGCATCGCCGCGCACGCCGATTCGGAAATCCT
>JAYUCZ010000053.1:0-2075 GCA_043740065.1 Thiobacillaceae bacterium
CCCGCGACTGCCGCCGTGCGCACCATACCGATAATGCCGCCCGCCGGGCCAGACAAGATGGAATCCTTGCCCTGAAATTTAGTCGCGTCAGTGAGGCCACCGTTGCTCTGCATAAACATGACCTTACAGCCGGGCAATTCGCCCGCGACTTGATCAACATAGCGCCGCAGGATGGGCGATAGATAGGCGTCCACAACAGTGGTATCACCGCGAGAGACGATTTTCATCAGCGGGCTGGCTTCATGCGAAACCGACACTTGCTTGAACCCAACCAAACGCGCCAATTCAGCCACCCGCGCTTCGTGCTGTTGATAGCGATAGCCATGCATGAACACAATGGCAATTGCCCGGAAGCCCTTATTCCACGCGGCCTGCAGCCTGTTCTTCGTCTCAGAATCGTTCAGCGGGATAACTATTTCACCGTGCGCGCCGATCCGCTCTTCGACTTCCACGACTTCGGAATAAAGCAATTCAGGCAATTTGATATGCCGATCAAAAATACGCGGCCGATTTTGGTAGCCGATACGCAACTGATCGCGAAAGCCCTTTGTAATAAAAAGTACAGTCGGCTCACCTTTACGTTCCAGCAGAGCGTTGGTGGCGACGGTCGTCCCCATTTTTACCGCTTCGATTTGTTCAACCGGGATGCGCGCGTCTTTCGGCAATGCGAGTAGATGGCGAATTCCTGCGACTGCCGCATCACGATATTGCTCAGGGTTTTCAGAAAGCAGCTTGTGGGTCAGCAAAGAACCGTCAGGCTGTTTGGCGACGATGTCGGTGAAGGTGCCGCCGCGATCAACCCAGAATTGCCAGCGGCCGGAATTTTTAACGGGTGCGTTATTTATGGTCATGGAGACTTGATTAGTACTGCCAGACCGGTAATCATAGCAAGTCAACCAAGGGGAGGAATCATGAAACACATCATTTCGCTGCTGGCCATCGTCAGCGCATGCACCGCAGGCATTGCATCTGCACAGACAAAATGGGATATGCCGACGGGCTATGCGCCGGGCAATTTTCATACCGAAAACGTCCGCCAATTCGCGGCGGACATCGACAAGGCAACGGTTGGGAAGCTGAAGATCACCGTGCATGACGCTGGTTCGCTGTTCAAACAGAACGAAATCAAACGCGCGGTGCAAGCCGGGCAGGCGCAGATTGGCGAATTTTTGCTGCCCGCCCTGGCAAACGAAGACCCGATGTACGGCATCGATTCAGTGCCCTTTCTGGCTGACAGCTATGTTGATGCGATGAAACTGTGGAAAGTTTCGCGCAGCGCAATCGAGCAGCGTATGGGCAAGCAGGGTTTGAAAGTTTTGTACGGAGTCGCGTGGCCGCCACAAGGCGTGTATTCCAAGAAGGCGGTGAATAGTGCCGCTGACCTCAAAGGGGTGAAATGGCGTGCATACAGCCCGCAGACTAATCGCATCGGCGAATTACTCGGTGCGCAGCCTGCCACGATTCAGGCGGCCGAGCTGGCGCAAGCGCTCTCCACGGGCGTGGTTGAAGCCCATATGACCTCGGGCGCAACGGGTGTCGATATCAAGGTATGGGACTCAATGGGCAAGGGTGCTTATTATTACGACGCACAAGCATGGTTGCCGAAAAATCTGGTGGTCGTGAATCAGAAGGCATTCGATGCGCTGGATAAGGTCACGCAAGGCGCGGTGCTGAAGGCAGCAGCAGAGGCGGAAACCCGGGGCTGGAAAGCGTCGGAAGCGAAGAACAAAGAAACACTCGACACCATGGCCAAGAATGGCATGAACGTTGTGCCGCCCAGCGCTGCACTGCAGGCGGACTTGAGGAAGATTGGCGCGACAATGCTGGCCGAGTGGGAGAAGAACGCTGGGACGGATGCCAAAGCGGTGCTGGATGCTTACCGTAAATAAGTTTTCGCATTGGTGTTGAGTTCTGCGCGAGTTGCGCATGCGTAAATCGCTGGAAATCCTCTACCTCGCCTCGGGTTATCTCGCCGCGATTTTCATGATCGGCACCCTGCTCATGGTGCTGGCGAGCGTATTGGGCCGCATGATGAATTTCAATTTGCGCGGCTCCGATGCCTATGCGGGCTACTG
>JAYUCZ010000054.1:0-25738 GCA_043740065.1 Thiobacillaceae bacterium
TGCATACGACTCCACACGCGCTTTAGCGCGTAGTGGATCGGAGTCCTTTAGGGCAACGAAGAGCAACGCGGCCAGGCGACCCGAAAACCGTGCAATCGGGTGCGTAGCGCTCTTGGCTACACAATGAATGTTATCGAAGTAGAAAATCTCTGTGTTCATCAAAATTTTTAAAGCGAAATTAAGCGGTCAACCGAGGAATCAAGGTTAAATTCATGCCGACGCAAAACCAGAATCTTCTTGGAAATATCCGCATTGTGCTGTGCCGCCCCAGCCATCCCGGCAACATCGGCTCGGCGGCGCGCGCCATGAAAACCATGGGCTTGTCCGAGTTATATTTGGTTGCGCCCAAGGCTTTTCCGCATCCCGAATCCGAAACCCTGGCTTCGGGTGCGGTCGATGTACTGGAACAGGCGACGGTATGTGAATCGCTGGAACAGGCGTTGTCCGGCTGTGTGCTGGCGATTGGAACCTGCCCGCGCCAGCGCGACTTGCTGCCCGCTTTGTTGACACCCGAGTCCGCTGCGAGTCTGGCCATGCTGGAGGCACAGGCCGGGCGTGTGGCGCTGGTGTTCGGCAATGAAACGTGCGGTTTGTCGAAGGAGGAGCTGGCTTGTTGTCAGGCGCTGGTGACGATTCCGGGCAACCCCGAATACAGTTCGCTCAATCTGGCGGCGGCGGTGCAGGTGATGGCCTATGTGCTGCGCCGGACGGCCTTGCGCGAAACCTTTGAGCAGCCCGTGCTGGATGCGGCGGATCTGGGTGAGGTTGAACGTTTTTATGCGCACCTGGAACAGACGATGGTGCGGATTGGTTTTTTAAATCCAGCCGCACCCAAGCGTTTAATGCCCAAGCTGCGCCGCCTGTTTTCGCGCACGCGCTTGCAAAAGGAAGAAATCAACATTTTGCGCGGCATGTTGTCGGCCATGGAAAAGCACAGCCAAAAGAGTTAAGGTTATTTTGAATAGACAGAAAGTTGAGTGCTGACAATATGTTTTCCAAGCTGAGAGAAGAAATCGCCGTTGTGTTTGATCGCGATCCGGCCGCTAGGTCGGCGTTTGAAGTCATCACGACCTATCCGGGCTTCCATGCCATCGTCATTCATCGCTTGACGCACCGGTTGTGGGGCATAGGGCTTAAATGGCTGGCGCGGTTTATCGCGCATTTTGCGCGCTGGATTACCGGCATCGAGATACATCCGGGTGCCACCATCGGTCGCCGCTTTTTTATCGACCATGGCATGGGCGTGGTGATTGGCGAAACGGCTGAAATCGGCGACGATTGCACGCTGTATCACGGCGTGACCCTGGGCGGCACCTCGTGGAACAAGGGTAAGCGCCATCCTACGTTGATGGCGGGCGTGGTAGTGGGCGCGGGTGCCAAGATACTGGGGCCGATTACCATCGGTCGCGAGGCCAGGATTGGCTCCAATGCCGTGGTGGTCAAGGATGTGCCAGACGGCGCGACTGCAGTGGGCATTCCGGCGCGGATTATATTGAATGATCTGGCCAAGGCCGGGGATGAGCAGGCCAGGGTGCGCGATGATCAGGCGAAGAAATTAGGCTTTTCAGCCTATGCGATCTCTGCCGACATGAACGACCCCATGGTCAAAGCTGTGCATGGTCTGATTGACCATGCCAGCAATATTGACCACAAACTGGCCGAAGTGATGGCGCAACTGGAACAGCTTGGCATCAAGCTCTCGGAGGCACAAAAAGCCAAAGATGATTTCAACCCGGAACAATTGAATAAAATAGTTGACTAATTTACTCAACTAACTAGAATGCTGGAATAGTTGACTGAAATAGTCAGGTATTTTATAGTTCGACAACTCAATTCGGGTCGTCATATTCGGGTAGCTAAATCATGAGACTGACCACAAAAGGGCGTTTCGCAGTAACAGCGATGGTTGACCTGGCTCTGCGCCAAGGCAAAGGCCCGGTCACGCTGGCGGGCATTAGCGAGCGCCAGGATATTTCCTTGTCCTATCTGGAGCAGCTTTTCGGCAAATTGCGCCGTCATAGCCTGGTTGATAGCGTACGCGGGCCGGGTGGTGGTTATACCTTGGCCAAACCACTGGATGCGGTATCGGTAGCCGATATTATCCGTGCGGTGGATGAGCCGATGGATGCCACCCAATGCGGTGGCAAGGAAAACTGCCGCAACGAGCAACGTTGCATGACGCATGACCTTTGGGTGAGTTTGAACGAAAAGATTTACGATTATCTGGACTCGGTCACTTTGGGCGGCCTGGTTGAAAAACAGCGAGAAAAGACCAACTTGTTAACCAAGCCGGATACTCGGCATGGCATCAAAGTGGTCGCAACATTTTGATTTGGACGTACAAAAAATGAGATTCCCTATTTACCTTGATTACTCTGCAACCACGCCGGTTGACCCGCGTGTGGCAGAAAAAATGATCCCCTGGTTGACCGAGCATTTCGGCAACCCCGCTTCGCGTTCGCACGCTTTTGGCTGGGATGCCGATAAAGCCGTGGAAGCCGCACGCGAAAACGTCGCCAAGCTGGTCAATGCCGATCCCAAAGAAATTGTCTGGACATCCGGTGCAACCGAATCCAACAACCTCGCCATCAAGGGCGCGGCGCATTTTTATGCGGGCACCAAGGGCAAGCACCTGATAACCATGATGACTGAGCACAAGGCGGTGCTGGACAGCATGCGCGAGCTGGAACGCGAAGGCTTTGAAGTGACTTACCTGATGCCCGAGTCCAATGGCTTGCTGGATATTGAAAAGTTCAAGGCAGCGATTCGCCCGGATACGGTACTGGCTTCGATCATGTTCGTCAATAACGAAATCGGTGTGATTCAGGACATCCCGGCCATCGGCGAAATCTGTCGCAGCAAGGGTATTATTTTCCACGTAGATGCCGCGCAAGCCACCGGCAAGGTCGAGATCGATCTGCAAAAGCTGAAAGTGGATTTGATGTCATTTTCGGCGCATAAAACCTACGGCCCCAAGGGCATCGGCGCACTGTACGTGCGTCGCAAACCGCGTATCCGCCTGGAAGCACAAATGCACGGCGGCGGTCACGAGCGCGGTATGCGTTCCGGCACACTGGCGACGCATCAAATCGTCGGCATGGGCGAGGCTTTCCGTATTGCGCGCGAAGAAATGGCCGCAGAAAATGAACGCATCCGCATGTTGCGCGACCGCCTCTACAAGGGCTTCTCCGAGATGGAAGAAACCGTGGTCAACGGCGACATGGAGCACCGCATCCCCGGCAACCTCAACATCAGCTTTGCCTATGTAGAAGGCGAGTCGATGATGATGGCGATTAAAGACGTGGCCGTGTCATCCGGTTCGGCCTGCACCTCGGCCAGCCTGGAGCCTTCCTATGTGCTGAAGGCGCTGGGGCGCAACGACGAATTGGCGCACTCGTCCATTCGCTTCACCATCGGCCGCTTTACCACCGAAGAAGAAATCGACTACACCATCGCCCTGGTGAAGAAACAGGTCGATAAGCTGCGCGACATGTCGCCGCTGTGGGATATGGTTAAAGCAGGTATTGATTTGAACACCGTGCAGTGGGCTGCACACTAACCGGGGATCAGGATTCAGGGGTCAGGATTCAGGGGGTGTGCTTCGCGCCGTTTTTTAAGGGACGCGGCCTTCGGCCGCACACCCCCTGACCCCTGAATCCTGACCCCCGATCCCTGCCCCCCAAGCGACTGAAAGGAGCAACAAAATGGCTTATAGCGAAAAAGTACTCGACCATTACGAAAACCCCCGCAACGTGGGTTCGTTTGATAACGCCGACGACGGCGTGGGCACTGGCATGGTGGGCGCGCCCGCCTGCGGCGACGTAATGAAGCTGCAAATCAGGGTCAACGAGCAGGGCATTATCGAAGATGCCAAGTTCAAGACTTACGGCTGTGGTTCGGCGATTGCATCAAGCTCGCTCGTCACCGAGTGGGTCAAGGGCAAGACACTGGATCAGGCGATGGAAATCAAGAACACCAGCATTGCCGAAGAGTTGTCATTACCGCCAGTGAAAATTCATTGTTCGATTCTGGCCGAAGACGCCATCAAGGCCGCCGTGGCGGACTACAAAGCCAAACGTGGGAACTAAATTATGGCAGTGACCGTAACCGATAAAGCCGCCAAACACATCAACAACTTTCTGGCCAAGCGCGGCAGCGGTATTGGTTTGCGCTTGGGCGTGCGCACCACGGGTTGCTCCGGCATGGCCTACAAACTGGAGTTTGTGGACGAGGTGCAGGACGGGGATTTGCGTTTTGACAGCCAGGGCGTGTCGGTGTTTGTCGATCCAAAAAGCCTGTCGTATCTGGACGGAATGGAACTCGATTTTGCCCGCGAAGGTCTGAACGAAGGTTTCAAGTTCAACAATCCCAACGTCAAGAATATGTGTGGCTGCGGCGAATCGTTTAACGTCTGATTTTGGTAGGGATTTAGGGGTCAGGATTCGGGGATCAGGGGTCAGGGATTGTGCGGCCTTTGGCCGCCTGCCAGAAAATAAAGCGCAAAGCACATCCCCTGACCCCCTGATCCCTGCCCCCCATCTCCTCAAACATGAATTTCAACGCTACCCACTTCGAACTCTTTGGCTTGCCAGCCGCATTCCGCATTGACCTGGATAGCCTGGAGTCCGCGTATCGCAAATTGCAAAATGAAGTGCATCCGGATCGCTTTGCAGCAGCAGGCGACGCGGAAAAACGTTTGTCGATGCAGTGGGCAACACGGGTTAATGAGGCATTTCAGACTTTAAAAAAACCGCTGGCACGCGGCGCCTATTTGCTGCATTTGCAGGGCATTGAAGCGTTGTCCGAGAAGCAGACGGCTTACCCGGCAGCCTTTTTGATGCAGCAGATGGAATGGCGCGAAGCCATCGCTGAGGCGAGAACCGCGAAGAACACGCATGCGCTGGATAATCTGTTGCGTGACTTGCGCGCCGAGACAAAAGCCATGGAACAAACGCTGGCGGCTGAGCTGGACGAACAAAAGAACTACGATGCGGCGGCTGCCACACTGCGCAAATTAAAATTCATGCACAAGCTGGTTGAAGAAATCGGCGATGCACAAGAAGAATTAGACGCAGCTTAGAATTAGACGCGGCCTATTGATCCGGCCAGCTTTATCCGTAACTGTAGGTCGGCCTTCAGGCCGACTTGTCGGGCTGAAGGCCGACCTACATTCATGGTTAATTCGTGCCGGATCAATAGAATTAGACGCGACTTGGAATTAAACGCGGCAAAAGAAACTTAAACACACCTATGGCGTTGCTGCAAATTTCCGAACCGGGCATGTCCACCGCGCCGCACCAGCACCGGCTGGCGGTTGGCGTTGACCTTGGCACCACCAACTCGCTGGTGGCTTCTGTGCAGTCTGGCATGGCGCGGGTGCTGGATGACGCGCATGGCCGCTCGCTGGTGCCATCGGTGGTGCGCTACTGCGCCGATGGCAGCACGGATGTCGGGTTTGATGCCCAGGCCAAACAAAGTGAAGACCCGCACAACACCATCGTTTCGGTGAAGCGTTTTATGGGGCGCGGATTGTGCGACTTGGGGGATCACGGGCGTTATCCCTACAAATTTGTCGATGCACCGGGCATGCTGCAATTGCACACCGTGGCGGGCAACAAAAGCCCGGTTGAAGTATCGGCGGACATTCTCAAGGCGTTAAAAGTTCGTGCCGAAGGTGCGCTGGGTGGCGATCTGGTTGGCGCGGTGATTACCGTGCCCGCGTATTTTGATGATGCGCAGCGCCAAGCCACCAAAGATGCCGCTAGGCTCGCCGGGCTGAACGTATTACGGCTACTGAACGAACCGACTGCGGCGGCGATTGCCTACGGGCTGGATAACGCCTCGGAAGGCATTTATGCCGTGTATGACCTGGGTGGCGGCACGTTTGATATTTCCATCCTGAAATTGACCAAGGGCGTGTTTGAGGTGCTGTCCACTAATGGCGACTCTGCGCTGGGCGGCGACGACTTTGACCAGCGCGTATTTTGCTGGCTGGTCGAGCAATCGCACCTTACCCCGCTGAATGCCAAAGACACGCGCCTGTTGCTGACGCGCGCACGCGAAGCCAAGGAACAGTTGACCGATCACGATGAAGCACGGGTAACTGCATTGCTGTCCACCGGCGAACTGGTCAACCTGAATTTGACTACAGCCAAGTTCAACGAAATTACCGCCATGCTGGTCAACAAAACCCTGGCGCCGACACGCAAGGCGCTGCGTGATGCCGGGCTGTCAGTAGATGAAGTGAAAGGTGTGGTGATGGTGGGTGGCTCTACCCGCATGCCGTGTATCCGTCATGCCATCGGCGAGTTTTTCGGGCAGACCCCGCTCACCAATCTTGACCCCGATAAAGTAGTGGCGCTGGGCGCAGCCATGCAGGCCGATGTGCTGGCGGGCAATCGTGCCAGCGCTGATGACTGGCTGCTGCTGGACGTGATTCCGCTGTCTTTGGGTTTGGAAACCATGGGCGGTCTGGTGGAAAAAGTTGTGCCGCGCAACACCACCATTCCGGTTGCGCGTGGGCAGGAATTCACCACGTTTAAAGACGGCCAGACCGCCATGAGTTTTCATGTTGTGCAGGGCGAGCGCGAACTGGTGTCCGACTGTCGCTCGCTGGCCAAGTTTGAGCTGCGCGGCATTCCACCGATGGTGGCGGGCGCAGCACGCATCCGCGTTACTTTTCAGATTGATGCCGACGGCTTGCTGGCAGTCTCGGCGCGCGAACTGGGCACGGGCGTGGAAGCCGCCATTACCGTCAAGCCTTCCTACGGCCTGTCGGACGACGCAATCGCCGACATGTTGAAAGACGCTTACACCTACGCGGATGACGACATGAAAGCGCGTGCGCTCAGCGAACAGCGCGTGGATGGCAACAGCCTGCTGCTGGCGACCCGTGCCGCGCTGGCGCAGGACGGCGCGGCGCTGCTGGACGCAGCCGAACGCGCCGCGATTGCAGCTAAAATCAGCGAACTGGAACAACGCATGGCCGAGGACGATCACCTGGCCATCAAGCGTGCCGTCGAAGCCTTGAATGAAATCACCGGTGACTTCGCTGCCCGGCGCATGGATGCCAGCGTGAAGAAAGCCCTGCGCGGCCACAAGATCGACGAGCTTTCTCTATAACAACAACCTGCAACGAGTGTTTAAATGCCCCAACTCATCGTCCTTCCCCACGTTGAACTATGCCCCGATGGCGCGGTGCTGGAAGCCCAACCCGGCATGACCATTTGCGACGCGCTGCTGCAAAACGGCATCGAAATCGAACACGCTTGCGAAAAATCCTGCGCCTGCACCACCTGCCACGTTGTGGTGCGCGAAGGCTTTGACGCGCTTGAGGCTTCTGACGAAAAAGAGGACGACCTGCTCGACAAAGCCTGGGGGCTGGAACCGCAATCGCGCCTGTCCTGCCAGGCCAAAGTGACAGACGTTGACCTGGTCATCGAAATTCCCAAATACACCATCAACATGGTCAAGGAAGGCGGGCATTGAAATGAAATGGACAGACGTAAACGACATCGCCATCGAGCTAGTCGAAACCCATCCCGACGTTGATCCCCAATACGTTCGTTTTACCGACCTGCACGCTTGGGTGATGGCGCTACCGGGTTTTAACGACGCAGCCGACCACTCCAACGAGAAAATCCTCGAAGCCATTCAAATGGCGTGGATAGACGAGGCAAGTTGATTTAGCTCGTAGGGCGCAATCGTTATTGCGCCCGCAAGGGGGAGGCCGTGGTTGTCCCCGTAAAGGGGAGGCCGTGGTTCTAAAGTCGGCAAGCCGACAACAACCACGCTCTAAAGCCGGCAAGTCGGCAACAACCACGCACCGCCGCATGTTTTGGTGCAATGCGCTACGCTTAGTGCGAACGGGTCGCTGCGAAGCAGCGGGGAATCCGTCGGCCTCCCCCTTGCGGGGATTGCACCCTTGCTTGCTGTCTTGCCAATTGCCGCAGTTGTAATTCAGCAACATGTCTGGCTGCGGTATTCGGACAATACTTGCTGCCAACGTCTCGCATTTTTCAGTTAAATGCATTGAAAATGCCGTCAACTGTCATGATCCCCCCCCCCGCAACAGCCGGGTTAATAATGCAAAGCATTGTAAATTGCCGTAGTTACAAACACTTGCGCGTTTTGGCTTGGGTATAATCCGTGCTCATTATTTAAATAACAAATAAGGCGGAGATGAGGCTTATTCGGGCTTGGCGCATGCTTGCGGCGGCGCTGATTTTTGTGTTGCCAGTCGGGGCTATTGCGGCTTTGACTCCGGCAGGGACGGTGATTTCAAACACCGTTACGCTGGATTACGTCCCGATGGGCGGCATTCCCGTTACAGCCACTTCCAACACCGCTACCTTTGTTGTCGAAGAACTCATCAATGTCATTTTGCAGTGGCAAGACGGTTCGCCGGTTTCGGTAAATTCTCCCGATGTGGCAGATAAGCTCACCTTTCTGATTACCAATACCGGCAACGGCACAGAGACCTTCTCGCTCACGCGCAACAATGCGCTGGCTGGCGACCAGTACGATCCGGCCACCAGTAGCACAAATTTCATTTATTTTGAAAGCAACAGCATCCCCGGCCTGCAAATCGGGGCGGGTGGCGATACGCTTTTGGCTGGCAGCTTGACGCTGGCCGCCGAAGAATCCAGAACATTGTATGTAGTGAGCGATACCCCCGTCGGCCTGGTGATAGGCAATACCGGGCGAGTTGCGTTGTCGGTAGCCTCTACCACCGTCGGCGCGGCTGGCGCTGCGCCCGGTACGGCATTGCCGGGCTTGGGCGATGGCGGCGTGATTGCCGTGGTGGGGCTAACACAAGCCCAGGCCAGCGCAACCGGCACCTACATCGTCAGCGGTCTGGCATTGAGTGTGGTCAAGACCGTCGCGGTCGATGGCGGCGGCAATGTGCTAACTGACACCGCATCCGGCAAAACGCTGACTTACACAATTACCGTCACCCTCACGGGAACCGGCACTGCCAGCAACCTCGTCATTACCGACCCGCTGCCCGCCGAACTGACCTATGTGCCGGGCAGCATCACCGTCAATGCGGCAACGCGCACCGATGCTGCCGATGCGGATAACGCCACGTTCTCCGCCAATACCGTTACCGTCAATTTTGGCAATACAGTTGCGCCGGTAACACATGTCATCACGTTTAAAGCGGTAGTGAAATGAAGAGATGTCGATTGACGCAGCTACCTGTGGAAGGTGTTTTTGTGGGAGCGCCGCCCCCGGCGCGAATATCATCGCAAATCGCGCCGGGGGCGGCGCTCCCACAGGGATTTCTCAAAAATTTCTCGACCCGCGTTTTTTTCACCATTAAACCCGAGAGGACGATATGAAAACGTTTATTCGCCAAACTTTTACCCTCGCCATGTTGTTGGCGCTTGTGCCGCTGACCACGGCTCATGCCGCACCTGAAAAGGCAGCGCCCGCCAAAACCGCGCCCGCGCAGGCTGCCGCTCCGGCAAACAACGCACAGCCCGGCAACATCATCGTGCAAAGCCTTGCCGAGCAAGAAGTTGAAGTAAAGCTGCCCAACGGCAAAACCGAGAAAAAATTGCAAGCGGTGGCCAAAGCCGTACCCGGCTCCGAGGTGATCTACACCACCCGCTTTACCAACCAGGGCAAACTGCCTGCGGGCAATATTGCCATTACCAACCCCGTGCCGGAAAACACCGTGTATGCGGGCGGCAGCGCCTTTGGCGACAACACTACGATGACTTTTTCGCTGGACGGCAAAACCTTCAACACGCCCGACAAGCTCAAGGTTAAAACCCCGGACGGCAAAGAACGCACCGCCGTGCCCGCCGAGTACACCGCCATTCGCTGGGCTTACAAGGGCGAGTTGCCGGTCGGAAAAACCGGCGATGTCGGGTTTCGGGTCAAGATCAAATAAACCCCATGAACCGAGATTGTCCATACATGGGAAATTCGGTTTGCTTCCCCCTTGATAAAGGGGGATTGAGGGGGATTTTGGTTTTGCCAAAACAGGGTACGACCCTCAAATCCCCCCTAACCCCCCTTTATCAAGGGGGGAACACGCCGATAGACCCCGAATGGATTATCCGGTTGAACCCATGACCCGGCTGCACTTCACCCAGCTAACCCCGCCCTGGCAGCGTACTCCGCTGGCCGGGCGCGGCGCGTTTGTGGCCGTCGGCCCGCCGCCAGACACGCTGTGCTGCGGTCTGCCGCAGCCGGTTCAGATAAGGGGCAGTGGATGAAATGAATACCAGCATGTCATTCGATCCCACAGCAGCAACGTAACAAAAAGTAGCAACAAGGTAGCAACACTTTTTTTAATTTAAGGAGAACACGATGAAAAACTTCATCAACTTATCCCCACCCGGCACCGGGACACGGGGAAACGCCTGGCAGGCCATCCTGCTGGGCGCGCTGCTTGCCGTTTCGGCAGGCGCACAGGCCGCCGGAACGGCAGCCGGTACGGTAGTGAACAACATTGCAAGATTGTCCTACGACGTGGGTGGTACGTCCCAGGGCGACATTTGCTCGTCGGATACCGGCAACGGTACGGCTGACACTAATGGTACTTGTGCCGACAATACCGGCAAGACAACCTTCACCGTGGATAACAAGGTGGACGTGCTGGTGACCGAGAGCAGCGGTACGGCGACTACCGTGGTTGCTGGACAGGCTTCTGCCGTGACCACCTTTACCGTGAAAAACGAGGGCAACAAGACCCAGGACTTCGCACTGTTTACGGCCAATCTGGTGAGCGGTTCACGAACGGTATCCGGTGTGACCGGTAGTCCGTTTACTGACAACTTCGAGGCCACAGGTTGTACGATTGCCTTGCTCGGTACCACGGGCTCGGCCACGTTCAGTTCGACGGGCGGTGCGCACCTCGATGCACTGGTGGCTGATGAAGTAGCAACGGTGACAGTGACCTGTGCCATTCCGGCGGCGCAAGCTAACGGCAGCGCAGCCGTTATCTATCTTGGCGCAACAGCACGCACCAACGATAGCGCTGCGACTTTGGGTGGTGCGTTGGCTCAGTCTGGTTCCAATGCGGAAGATACCGAAGACATCGTGTTTGCGGACGATGCTGGTTCTGACGATGCAACCATCGTTGGTAGCGGCACGGGTGTGCGCGATGCCACCCACTCCGCACGTGATGTGTATGTGGTGGCAACTGCCCAGTTGTCGGTGGCTAAAACACTGACCACGATCTGCGATCCGGTGAATGGCAGTTCTACGCCTTTCAACATCCCGGGTGCAGCGGTGCAATACGCCATTACCATCACCAATGCCTCCGGTGCTGGCGCAGCAGCCACTCTGGCGCAGATCACCGACGTGCTGGATACAACCAATCTGACCTTTGACGCAGGTTTGATCAGCGGTACTGGTGCGGCAGCAAACTGCGTAGCGGGCACGGGCAACCTGTCGGCATCCGGTTTCGGTGCGGTAAGAGGCACAGGCACGACCACGACGACCTATGCGGCGCCTGGACTGGCCGCTAACGCCACCACGGCTGGCGCCACGCAAGCGGCTGGCATGGTGACCATCGACTTCGCCACGTTGGCGACCTCGGCGATTATCGTTCCCGCTGCGGCGACGCTTCCGGCCAATAGTTACATCACGATTTATTTCAACACGTTCGTGAAGTAACTAAACCTGTGCTTGAGCAATTGATTTCCTCCTTCAACCACGCGGCTCGCCGCGTGGCTTGGGGAGTTTTGCGCGTACTGAACCGGGTAGCCGGTTCAGTACGCTTTGTTGTGGGTGCGCTGCCGGTATTTTGGCCGGTATTTTTGCGCGCCTACAACAAAGCGTTGGTGCGATTTTCTGTGGAAATATGAGCCCCCGTAGGGCGGATGAGGCCGCAGGCCGCCGCATTCAACCCATCTCGCCGGATGGGATGTTTGAATGTCGTCATGCGGCGGATAACGCTGCGCTCATCCGCCCTACGGGTTTGGTTAAAGGCTTGATGCTGGGCTTGGCATTACTTGCCCCTGCTACCTTTGCTGCCACCGCCTTCGACACCCCCATTACCAACACCGCCACCGCCAGTTTTGAAATTGGCGGCACGCCGCTGATGGTGCCGGGCAGCGTTACCGTCAACACCATCGGCCGCACGCCTGCGGTGATCGAGTTTTTGCAATATGTGCCGGGTGCTTCGGGCGGCACGGTGGAGCAGGTCAACCAGACATTCTGCGGTGGCGGCAACCAGGCTGCGCCGCAACACATCGGCCCACCCGCCCAGGCGTTGACCGTCCCCGGCGCGTTGCGCTTGCAGCCCACCGAGCACTACAGCAATGGCGATCCGCTGTTTGTGCGGGTAACAGACCTGGACCAGAACAAGGACGCCAACGCGCTGGACACGATTACCATTACCGTGACCGCGCCCACCGGCGACAGCGAAACGCTGACTTTGACCGAAACCGGGTTGTCCACCGGTGTGTTCGTCGGGTATATCCAGTCCACCGCTGCGGCGGCAACGCCCGGCAATTGCGTGTTGACGATTGCGGCCAACCAGAAAATTGAAGCCAGTTATACCGATCTGCTGGATGCCGTTACCACGGTGGCAGATGCCGCGCTGGTCGATCCGTTCGGCATTTTGTTCGACTCGCAAACCGGCGTGGCGGTGAATGGTGGCCTGGTCACGCTGATCGACAACAATACCAACCTGCCCGCCACGGTGTATTGCGATGACGGCACCACTGTCATGATTCCGCAAACCGTGACCTCGGGCGCGGTGACAAACTGCGACGCGGTGATGGATGCGGGCGGCTACCGTTTCCCGCGCGTGGTGCCGGGCAGTTATCGCCTGCAAGTGGTGCCGCCTGCGGGTTACAGCTTTCCGTCGGTGGATACCACGCCCGCCAACCCCGGCAACATCTATACCATCGTCGGCGTGCCGGTGACGGGCGCGTCGTATGGGGGCGTTTTTCCGCTTGACCCCGGCCCTGCCATCCGCATCGACGTGCCGCTAGATCCGGCTGCGGTGGGCTTGCAAATTACCAAAACCGCCAACAAGGCGGTGGCCGCCATCGGCGAGTTTGTGCCTTACACCCTCAGCATCCGCAACAGCGGCGCGTTTGCTGCGGTGGCCGTGCAGATCAGCGACCGTTTGCCCTTGGGTTTCCGTTATCAAGCCGGTTCGGCCAGACTGAACGGCGCGGCGGTTGCCAACCCGGTTATTTCTGCCGATGGTCGCACGCTGACCTTTAATGTTGGCAACATTGCGGCGGGTGCAACCGTTACGCTTAAATACGTGGCGATGGTTTCCGCCGGGGCTAAAAACGGCACGGCAGAAAACACCGCAGGCGCATTGTTGCCGCACACCTCCAACACTGCGCGCGCCACGGTGTTTGTGCGCAACGACCTGTTCCGCAACCAGGCGATTTTGATGGGTCGGGTGATTATCGGCAGTTGCGACGACAGGGTGGAAAACGACACAAAAGGTCTGCCCAACGCCCGCGTGCTGTTGCAGGATGGCCGCTATGTGCGCACTGACGGTGAAGGCCGCTGGCACATGGACAACATCCGTCCCGGTACGCATGTGGTGCAGCTAGACCTCGATTCGCTGCCCGAAGGTTACGAGGCGGTGGCCTGCGAGAAAAACACGCGCTTTGCCGGGCGCAGCTATTCGCAGTTTGTAAACGTGCGCGGCGGTACTTTGTGGCGTGCGGATTTCCATGTGCAAAAGAAAAACATTTGCCTGGATCAAAAACTGGCGGTTGAAAACGGCGCGGTGTTGCTGTCGCAAACCTATCCGGTGGCAATGTTGAGCGGCAGCATGACGCTGGTATTGCCCAAAGATGCCAAGCCGGGTGTGATTACCCTGAACGGCCAGCCGTTCGAGGCCGAGGTCAACGGCAACATGGTGATCGCCCGTTTGCCTGCGCGGTCGGCGAAAATGGTGGATGTGTTGCGGGTGGTTTTGGAGGGGGGCTTTGGTGGTGATGCGGGCATTTCACCCTCTCCCCAACCCTCTCCCGTCAAGGGAGAGGGAGCCGTTAGCGATAGGGCGGCTTCTCCCCTCAAGGGAGAGGGTGTAAATGGCGGGGGCATCAAGTCTTTCTCGCGCATTCAGGTACAAGGGTTGGCGGCGCAATCCATGCCGGCGCTGGCGCTGAATGACGACAAACCCGCATCGCAATGCGCACCGGTTAAAACCATCGACAAGCTGGACGTGCCGATGACAGCGCCAACTTCGCCGGAAGCGCCGAACCGCGCCCCGGCACAGAAGCAGATGCAACTGGTGGAAAAACTGCCCTACGACGAACAATGGCTGGCCAGTGCCCAGCCCGGTGTTGCATGGCTGCACCCGCAGGAAACTTTTTATCCGGCACTGCCGTCGATCAAGATTGCCGTGCAGCACCAGCCCGGCCAGCGCGTGGAAATGCTGCTCAACGGCGAGGCCGTTAGCCCGCTTAACTATGACGGCACACTGACCGGTAACGGCGGCAAGGTGGTGCTGGCAACCTGGAACGGCGTGGACATTAAAGAAGGCGCAAACAGCCTGGTAATGCGCGTGTCCGGCGCGGACGACAAACTGGTCAAGGAAGAAAAACGCACCATCCGTTACGTGGCCAGCCCCGCTCGCGTGGTGTTTGACGAGAAACAATCGCGCCTTTTGGCTGATGGTAAAACCCGTCCGGTTATCGCGGTAAAACTGACCGACAAAGAAGGCTACCCGGTGCGTCGCGGCGTTAACGGAGAATTCCAGATCAACGCGCCGTATGTGTCGCAGGACAAGCAGGAAGGCATCGAGCGTGCGCCGTTAATCGGGCGCATCAACAGCAAACCGCGCTATGAAGTGACCGCCGACGGCATTGCGCTGATCGAGCTGGAACCCACCACGCAATCCGGCGAAGTGGTGTTGACCTTCCAGTTTGGCGGCGATGGCAAGCCGCAGGAAATCCGTACCTGGCTAAAACCCGGCAGCCGCGACTGGGTGCTGGTGGGTTTTGCCGAAGGCACGGTGGGCTTCAAACAACTGTCCGGCAATAAAACTGCGCTGAAAGAGGCCGATGCCGACGACAAACTCTACGACGGCAACCGTATCGCCTTCTACGCCAAGGGCATGATTAAAGGCGATTACCTGTTAACCATCGCCTACGACACCGCCAAGAAACGCGGCGATGCGGGCAGCACCCTGCGTAACTTGAAGCAGGCGGTTGACCCCAACCAGTTCTATACCCTGTACGCCGATGCCACCAGCCCGCAGTTTGATGCGGCTTCCGCTAGCAAGCTGTATGTCAAACTGGAGCGCAACCAGTTTTACGTCATGTTTGGCGACTACGACACCGGCCTGTCGGTAACGGAATTTGGCCGCTACAGCCGCACGTTGAATGGCCTTAAATCCCGCGGATTCAAGGGTGAGAAGTTGAGTTATAACGCCTTTGCCACGCTGACCGCGCAAGCATTTGTAAAAGACGAAATTCCCGGCGATGGCACATCCGGTTTGTATCGCCTGTCGCGCACTAATATCGTTATCAATTCCGACAAAATCCGTATCGAAACCCGCGACCGTTTCCACAGCGAAATCGTACTCAAGACGCAATCGTTGTCGCGTTATCTGGATTACGACATCGATTACGTGACCGGTACGCTGTTCTTCCGCTCGCCGGTGATGGGGCGCGATGAAAACCTCAACCCCAACTTTATTGTTGCGGAATTTGAGAGCGAAGCCAGCGCCGACAAGAAACTGACTTATGGCGGGCGCGTGGCCTTCAAGCCCACCAATAATCTGGAAATTGGCGCAACCCATATTCACGAAGGCAATGTGGGCGCGACCGGCAAGCTCACCGCCGCTGATGCCACTTTGCAAATCGACGACAAGACCAAACTCAAGGCCGAAATTGCCACCAGCGACCGCAACAACGGCGGCGTTAAATCCGACGGCAACGCCTGGAAAGTGGAACTGACCCGCGACGACCAGAATTTTTCCGGCAAGGTCTATGCCCGCGAACAGGACGGCGGCTTTGGTCTGGGCCAGCAAGCCGGAAGCGAAAACGGCACGCGCAAAATCGGCGCAGATGCGCGGCTGAAACTGTCCGACACGCTGCAACTGCAAGCCGAGGTGTATCGCCAGGACACCACCGGCACGGGCGCACAGCGCACCGTGGCCGAAAGCCGCGTGGAATGGCGCAAGGACGACCTGACCACCCATGCCGGTCTGCGCCTGGCACGCGACGAAGACGGCCTGGGTGTCACCCGCGACAGCCGTCAAATTCTGCTGGGCGCGGGCTATCAAATGCTGGATAAAAAACTCACCCTGCGCGGTACGGCAGAAGTCGATTTTTCCGGCAGCAGCGGCGGCGAAAGCGTGGACTTCCCCAACCGTTACAAACTGGGGCTGGACTACAAACTTACCGAGCAAAGCGTGTTGTTCGCCGAGCAGGAATTTGCTCGTGGCGAAAAAATTTCCGCCGACATTACCCGCATCGGCCTGCGCACCAAACCCTGGAGCGGCGGCGAATTGGCGGCATCCTTGGGCAACGACCTCAACAACGACGCGGGGCGTTTGTTTGCCGGTTTGGGCTTAACGCAAAAATGGCAAATCAACGAAATCTGGGCGATGGACTTTGGCGTGGATCGCGTCAGTACCTTGAGGAGCGCGGGTGTGGTGCCGCAAAACCTCAACGTACCGCTGACTTCCGGCACCATTAACGGTGACTACTTCGCTATTTATACCGGCATTAACTACGCCGACAAACTCTGGTCGGCCAACAGCCGCATCGAGTACCGCACCGGCGACACTGACGACAAACTTAATTTAATGGCCGGTGTGCAGCGCAATCTGGACAATGGCCGCTCGATTGCTGCGGGCATTACCTTCAGCCGCAACGAGTCTGCCACCGGCACACTCAGCAGCAAAATGGACGTGCGCTTGTCCTACGCGCACCGCCCCAACGACAGCCAGTGGATCGTGCTCAACCGCTTGGACTTGGTGAGCGACCTTACCGAAGACAGCCTGAACAAAATCCAGTCGCGCAAACTCGTCAACAACCTTAACGCTAACTGGATGCCCAACCGCCGCACCCAGATCGCCCTGCAATACGGCGCAAAATATGTGTTCGATACCATTGATGGCGTGGGCTACGACGGCTACACCGACCTCATCGGCGTAGAAGTGCGCCGCGATCTGGGGCAGGACTGGGACATCGGCCTGCACGGCAGCGTGCTGCACACCTGGAACGGCGGCCAGTTCGACTTTAGCCTCGGCGCATCGGTGGGCTACAAACTCATGGAAAACACCTGGGTGTCGGTCGGCTACAACGTGCTGGGCTTTACCGACAACGACTTTACCGGCGCAGAATACCGCGCCAAAGGCTTCTACGCCGCCATGCGCGTCAAGTTTGACCAAGACACCCTGGGGCTGAACAAACCCGATTCCATTTTCACCAAAAAGCCATGAAGATGAACGGAATGAAACCGCAATTCCCAGCCTTCGCCCACCTTGATAAAGGGGGGCGGGGGGGATTGCAGCGCGTACCCACCGGGCTGTTTAATTCCACCACTGCAAATCCCCCGGCGCTACGCGCCACCCCCTTTGTCAAGGGGGGAAACCCAAATCGCGTCCATGCACGGTTTGTAGGTTGGGCCGAGCTTACGAAGCCCAACAACCGGGTGCGAGCTTGTTGGGCTTCCTGCGTCAGCCCAACCTACCTTGCTTTTGCCCCCTCCCCCTTGATGGGGGAGGGCTGGGGAGAGGGTGAAATATCGGCATCACCACGAACGCCTTCACCCTCTCCCCAACCCCTCCCCCCTCAAGGGGGAGGGGCTTTAAGCCTGGTCATCGCCATCAACCTGCAGGTCGATCAACCATGAAAAACATCATTCTTCTGCTTGCCACCCTGACGCTGCCGCTGCTATCCATCCCCATGGCCGCCCACGCCAGCTTGGACAGCAAAGCCAAAATCGCCAAAGACAGCATCCTGCAACTGCAACGCCAGGCCGATACTGCCCTGCGCGGGCAGAATAGCCCCGAAGACATTTACCGCCTGACCAAAGCCCGCATCTGGCTGGACATGGCGCTGGACGAAATCTACGAGATCGACCGCACCGGCATTGTTGAAGATGCCATGAGCGAGGCCGGTCGTTTGCTTGGAGGTGACAAGACCAAGCTGTTCGACACCCCAATCGTGCGCGGCAGCGAAAAAGTCCGCGACGACCTCTGGCAAAAATCCGCCGCCATGAAGCAACACAAAGATGCCGACTGCGCCATGCGCGAACTGGCGCAACTCGACGTACACCTGGTGTGGGCCGGACACGAAAAATGGGAAGCGGGCTGGACGCACGCCAAACCCGTTATCGAAGTCGCCGAAAACCTCACCTACGAGGCCGAACAAAAAATCGCCCGCTGCACCGAGGCGCGCAAACCCAAGGACGTGCCGCAATCCGCGCCTGCCGTTACCGCCACCATCACCGTCGAAAAATTCACCTTCGCCACCGATGCCCTGTTCCAGTTTGACAAAGCCGGCGTAGAACAAATGGTCGCAGGTGGACAGCGTAAACTGGGTTCCTTGGCGGCTGCGCTAAAAGGCTGGAAGTCCATCGAGCAAATCGAAATCACCGGCCACACCGACCGCCTGGGCAAAGACGACTACAACAACAAACTCTCGCAACGCCGCGCCGACAACGTGCGCGACTTCCTGTCCGCACGCGGCTTGCCGGATGACAAAATCAGCATCAGCGGGCAGGGCGAGGCCGAACCCATCGTGCATTGCCACGGCACCAAAAAAGATGCCGGCCTCATTGCTTGCCTGCAACCCAATAGAAGAGTGGAAATCACCGTGCGCGGGGAGAAGCAATAATGGGAGGGCTGTTATCCAGCGCAAAGGCCTTGTTTGCCTGCGGTTTGCTGGCGATAAGTTTGATGCTGTTTTCCGGTATGGCACACGCGCACAGTGTCGGCCAGGTGCAAACCACCAAATACTTCGCGCCCGAAACCGTGCAGATGCTGGTGGACAGGTTGCAATCCGGCGGCGGCGCGGGTTTTCAAAACGGCGACATCATTACTTATATTGTCCAGTTCACGCCCCTGGCCAACGGCGCGAATATCGGCGTGGCGGGCTACATTACCGATTACATTCCGCCCGGCGCGGAAGTGGTCGGCGCGGATATCGTCAAGCTGGATGGTTCGGGTAATTTTTATGCGGTTGCGCCCGCCTTGCCAGGCGGAATCGATACCGGGACGGGCAGGGCGGCAAATACTTTTGTCGCCCCGTTTAATACTGCCGCATACGATGCAACTGGCCGCTGTACGGCTGCGGGTTATACAAACAACTGTAACGGGCGGCTGACCGAGGTGTATGCCGACACCGGTATTTTTTACTCTACCGATCCGCGCACCGCGCAGTTTCCGGCGCTGCCCACGCGCATTTTGCAGGGAACAAATGGCTACGAAATCAACCCGACTGCGGCGGGGCAACTTAACCCCATTATCGGGCAGTCTTTCGCCACCACGCATAACCTGTGGGATGCCCAGCAGACCAACGCTTTTGGCACAAGCGCTTTAACGACACGCACACCGAACGCCAACAGCAGCCAAGGGATCATCAGCAGCACTGGCCAGGGCGCAGCCCCCTATAATGCTGGCTCGGCGGTGGCCGGGCCGCAAACGGGTTATCCGCTTGATAATACCGCAGGCGTAGGGCCCTGGCAGCGCGTTTATTACCCCGGTTCGCGCATGGGCAACAATACCAATGGCCCCACCATTGCGATTGAGTCCAATCTGACGGCAATTGGTGGATTTCCAACCAGTGCGGGCTGGAGTCTGTCGCCCTCCAACCCGTTGCCCTCCAACACCAGCGCGGTACGCTGGGCGGTGGGCAAACTGGTGGTCGGTACGCTTAGTTATGTGCGCATCAAACTGCGCCTGACCAGCGCACCGCCCAGTGGCGGCATTGTTAACAGCTCGGAAGTGTTTGGCGGCGACGCGGCGGACGGCGACGACGGCAAGGATATGGCCTGGCGTTATCACGTCCCCAGCGTGGCGGACAATAACTCCAATTTGTTTATCCTGAAAAAAGTCATTGCGACTTGTAGTGCAGCGACGCTCGCTGCGGCCAAAACCTGTGCTCCAATCGCAACTTCCAATGGTGGCGCGGTGATTCCCGCTTCATTCGTCAAGCTGCGTTATCAGATTACTTACCTGAACAGCGGTAACTCCACCCAGACCAATGTGCAATTGCGGGACGTGTTCCCATTCAGGGCTGGTACTGTCGGCACGTTCGCCGCCGGCAATATCTATGTGAAAAGCGGTACGGATATCCGCAGTGCCTCTACGGGGGTGACTTTATCCAATAACGGTGCTGCGGTGGGTGGGACGCGCAGCGATGTCGCCCTGACCGACATTGCCGGCACATCCCAGCAGACGGCTGTTTTTCAGACCATCGCCAGTCTGGCGGGCGGTGGCGGTGGCGTGGTGGAGCTGGATGCGGTGGTGGCGGATGATGATAGCTCGGTACTGGATGCGAATACGGTCGTGGCCAATACCGCCAGGCTTTCCAGCGCGGCCTTGCCCGGCGGGGTGTCCTCCATCGCCAATTCTGCGGTGACCGATACCGCCAGTTTGCAGGTTTCCAAGACCGTAAACGTCTCCAGCGCCGCGCCGGGCGGTACGGTCAGTTACACCATCACGATTCAGAATGTGGGTAATGCCGCTGCCAGTGCCATTGTGGTGCGCGATTTTCTGCCGTTTGTGGGTACTGCGGCGGACGCGACGCGGCGTTTCAATTTTGTGGTGGGGTCGAGCAGCTTCAGCGGGTTTACCGCAGTTACCCCAGTAACAGCCGTGCCACCCACGGTGCTGCCGTATTCGGCTAATGCCAACCAGCAGCAGGTTACCTGGACGATGGCAAGCACCCTGGCGGCAGGCGCAACGGCCACCATCACGTTTAACGCCACGGTGGGTGCCAATGTGCCGGCCTCTGTTACGCCTTACACCAACGATGTGAGCGTGGATTACAACAATGGCACGGATGCGGTGAACACTAGCGCCACCAACCAGGCATCCGTCACCGTCACTGTGCCGCTGACGGTGGTTAAAACCCTGGAATGCGTTTATACGGCAGGGGTTTGCAACGCTTATACCAATGGTCCGATTCCCAGCAATGCCAAGGTGCGCTACAAAATTATCTATGCCAATACCAGCGGCACGGCGCAAACCAATGTCTATGTGTGCGACCAGTTAACTTCGACGGCGGCGTTGACGGTGACGGTTGCCCAAGGCAGCACCGGCACACCCGCCATTAGCGATTCACCCGCTATCGGCGCACCGGGGGCAGTGGGTTCGCCGAATGCGGCGTGCGGGTTTTCACCCACGACCAATGCTTTCAGTTATCCGGTGATTGCCTCGCTGGCGGCAAATACCAGCGGCACGGTGTATGTGGATGTCACCACCAACGCCGCCAACAGCAGCACGCTCACCAATACCGCCAAAGTGGTCAGCACGCAGTATCCGGGTGGCGCAAGTGCCAGTGTGGCGCACAGCGTGTACAACAACGCCAATCTGGTGGCGAGCAAAACTACCTCCACGCCGACTATCGCAGCGGGCGGCACGGCCACTTACACCATTACCATCACCAATACCGGCAACCAGAATGCCGACACCATCGAGGTGTACGACTTTTTGCCGTACCTGACCACGCCTGCGGGCGCAACCGGGCGCTTTAATTACACCGCCACCAGCAGTTACGGCGGCACAGTGCCGGGTTCGCCCACCGCGCCCACCATTACCGCAGTTGCGCCGCCCACCCAGCCCAGCCACAGCGGCAACACCAACCAGCAGCAGGTGAGATGGGCCTTCCCGGTTGCGGGCACGCTGGCACCGGGCGCAAGTTTTACCATTACTTTTACCGCTACGGCGGGTTCTGCGCTGGTGCCGGGCAGCACCGTTTACACCAACGATGTCGAGGTCAAGTACAAGTCTGGAACCAGCACGCTGTATTCGGGTGTGAACAACACTGCGCCGGTTACCATACCGAGCAATCTCACCATCAGCAAAACCATAGACTGCGTGTTTAATCTGGCCGGTACGGCTTGCGTTGCCTACAACAACAGCGGGCTGATCCCCACCAATGCCAAGCTGCGCTACCGGATTAACTACGCCAACACCAGCGCCAGCGTACAAAATGTGTATGTCTGCGACCAGTTGCCGACACAGATTGCAGGTTTTGCTTCGGTGACAACACCCAGCATTGCGCCTACGCCAGCCGGATCTTTCACTGACAGCCCCAACCTGGGCGCGCGAACCAGTCCGGCCAATGCGGCCTGCGGCTTGGGCGGCACCAATTTCAGTTATCCTCTTTATGCCATGCCCGCCAACAGCAGCGGCAACGTGTATTTCGATGTGCAGACCAATGCCGCGACTGGCGCAAATGTTGTCAACACCGGCAAGATCGTCAACAGCGTGACCTTGGCCAATGAGCGTTCTACCGTCAGCGCGACCGCCATCGACGTGCCGAATCTGGTGGTGAGCAAAACCACCTCCACGCCCAGCCGCACGCCGGGCGAAACAGTGACTTACACCATCTCGATTACCAACAACGGCAATGCCCCCACGACCACCTTCAAGGTCAACGACTTTTTGCCCTATTCGGGCTTGGTGAATGATGCGACCAAACGTTTTGCCTACGTCAGCACCTCGGGCACCACCGGCGGCTTGCCTGCGCCGACCATCACCACCAGCCTTCCGCCGACCGTATCGCCCTATACCAGCAACACCAACCAGCAACAAGTAACGTGGGATTTTGGCAGCCACGCGCTGGCAGCGGGTGCAACGGTGACGATTACCTTTACCGCCACCGTGGGCAGCGCCATGCCCCTTTTGAGTTACTACAACACCGCCTGCGCGGACTTTGACAGCACGGGCGGAGCTGGAACGGCCTGCGCCACCTCGGCGCTGGTCACGGTGTCTTCGTTTGTGCCGCCCAGCTTTACTTTTCTGAAGACCGTGGCGACAATTTCCGACCCGGTCAATGGCGTGACCAACCCCAAGAACATCCCTGGCGCGATTGTCGAATACAGCTTGATCGTGACGAACTCGGGTGGCGCGGCGGATAGCAATACCGTGTTCATCCGCGATGCCATCCCGACCAATACCGCCATGTTCGTTAATACCCTGGCCGCGCCCGCAGGCCCGGTGGCTTTTGCGAATGGCACCACCAGTAGCGGCTTGACTTATACCTTTACCAGCCTTGGCAGCAATACGGATGATGTGGACTTTTCTACCCTGACCACTGGAGAAACTGTGTCAGATTGGGCGCATTTGCCGGTGCCCGGCACAGATGGCTGCGACCCGCTGGTCAAGCGCGTGCGCATCAACCCAAAAGGTATTTTTGTGGCCGATACCGCCACGCCGGATCCCAGCTTTACAGCAAGGTTCAGGGTGTGCGTGCAGTAGGGGCTTCTATAAATTCATTTTTCGTCGTTCCCGCCTTCGCGGGAACGACGAAATCGAATAAATCAGCAAGCGTAGCCCGGATGCAGCAAAGCCCGTAGGTCGGGCTGAATGTAATGAAGCCCAACAACAAGAACTCCGGACAGGTGTTGGGCTTGGCAGCCCGACCTACAGGCTGACGCTTCATGGCCGAAACGGTGCGCGGTTGCTTGGGTTTGACAATGCCCACCCGATAGGCAAATCGCCCGATAACGATCATTGGCATCGCAACCGGGATGATCGCGGGCGGAAATATGAATTCGTGTTGCCGGAACAGTTGCTTGCTGATTTCTGGCGTGAAGTGGATCGCATCCTGAAGGAGAGCGCAAATGAATAAACTGAATATCGGCATCGCTTCGTATGAGGAAATGAAGCGTTTCACAATGGACGTGGCAACAGGAAAGACCAAGCCAGGAAAGGACACGCCCAAGCTCTGGTTTGCCTCACTGCGGGCTGCGGCCAATGTCTTCACGGACGCGAACCGGCAACTCCTGAAAACCATCGCGGAAGAACATCCAAACTCGATCCTGGAACTGGAAGCCCTGACCCATCGCAAGGCTTCCAACCTGTCCAGAACGCTGAAGAGGCTGGAGCAGTTCGGTGTAGTCCGCCTGGTCGAAGTGGAAACCGGAAAAAAAGGACGGCGACCACTGCGGCCAGAAGTGCTGGTGGATACGGTGACCGTGTCTTTCCATGTTCTGGCCTGAATGCGACCATTCCGTTCCAATAATCGGTAGCAAGCGTAGGGCGCAAAACCTGCGGGCATTGCGCCGAATGCTTTGATCCCGCGATGCTTGGTGCAATGCGGCTGTGCCTTATTGCACCCTTCGCCACTTCATCCGGAATTTTAAAGTCGCTTTACTGGTTCATACCAGCCGCACGCCATCCCAATATTGGGCAAGCAGGCTGTCGTTGGTTAGCAATACTAGCGGTTCGGCCATGCTTTGCGCCACCAGCATGCGATCAAACGGGTCTTTGTGCAGAGGGGGGAGTTTGAGCAGTTGCTCGGTGTGGTTTCCCAGAACGGGCAATTCTTCGATGTCCATTTGCGTTAGGGCTTGGCGCAAGGCGGGCAGCGCAACTTCAAAATCCGGACGGCGCAACCCGCTCTTGATGGCGATTTCCCACAGGCTGGCGGTGCTGCAATACAGCAGGTTGTCCGTGTTTTCCAGCAAGGTTCGCGCTTCGGTGCCAAGTTGGCTGCTTTGCGCGACCGCCCAGAGCAGGATATGCGTGTCCAGCAGGATGCGCATCAGCCGATGCCTTCAAACGCAGCGAGTACCTCATCGGATAGCGGCGCATTGAAATCCTCCGGAATCTTGAAGCGGCCATCAAGTACGCCCAGCTTGCGTTTTTTGGCTTTTGGCTGGATGCGGCACAAGCGGGCAATCGGTTTCCCGGCACGCGCAATGACGATATCGACCCCTTGGGATGCTTCATCTGCGAGGCGCGATAGATGCGTTTTGGCTTCGTAGATGTTGATAACTTGTTTCATGTGGCTTCCATCTGCTTGATGATGAGTTAGTCTAGTTGGTCTGGGTTTTGTTGGCAAGCGGATAGTGGAGCCCGCGTAGGGCGCAAAACCTGCGGGTATTGCGCCGAATGCTTTGATCCCGCGATGCTTGGTGCAATGCGGCTGTGCCTTATTGCACCCCGCCACTCTTGACATGCATATATTTGTGAGTATATTTAGCTCATGCGCTACACATTCGACCCAAAGAAGCGGAATGCCAACTTGAAGAAACATGGCTACGACTTCGAGAATGCGCCGCAGGTAATCGAGAGCGGGAGCACCGTGACCTTTGAGGATCGCAGGTTCGATTATGAAGAACGGCGGTTTATCACGCTGGGAATGCTACGCGAGGATGTGGTGGTCATTGCCACCGCCGAGACGGATGATGAAATCCGGGTTGTTTCGATGCGAAAGGCAGAGCGGAATGAAGAAAAAATCTACTATGAAAACCTTTGATGAGGATGCACCCATCACGCAGGCCGACATTGAAGCCGGTCGGTTGATCCTGCGCAAGCGCGTAGAGGGGCGTGTGGTGCTGCCGAAAAAGCGGGTGACGTTATACCTGGACGCAGCACTGGTGGATCGCTTCAAGAACATGGCTGGTGATCGCGGTTACCAAACCCTGATTAATGAAACTTTGAAAACTTCGTTGCAACAGGACGATATTGAAACAACGATCAGGAAGGTAATCAGGGAAGAACTAAAGAGCCCGCGGATTCAAGTTCGAAGTGCAACGGTTAACGGGATATTGGTGTAGCGCATTTCTAGCCCGAAGAATACCTCGTGTGGCGTTCTGAATCCCAGCA